>NZ_JBLRWA010000012.1:0-193622 GCF_048159585.1 Kitasatospora sp. SC0581
GGCGAAGCTGAGAACTTAAGCGCCAGTAAACGGCGGTGGTAACTATAACCATCCTAAGGTAGCGAAATTCCTTGTCGGGTAAGTTCCGACCTGCACGAATGGCGTAACGACTTCTCGACTGTCTCAACCATAGGCCCGGTGAAATTGCATTACGAGTAAAGATGCTCGTTTCGCGCAGCAGGACGGAAAGACCCCGGGACCTTTACTATAGCTTGATATTGGTGTTCGGTTCGGCTTGTGTAGGATAGGTGGGAGACTTTGAAGCAGCAACGCCAGTTGTTGTGGAGTCGTCGTTGAAATACCACTCTGGTCGTGCTGGATGTCTAACCTGGGTCCGTGATCCGGATCAGGGACAGTGTCTGGTGGGTAGTTTAACTGGGGCGGTTGCCTCCTAAAGGGTAACGGAGGCGCCCAAAGGTTCCCTCAGCCTGGTTGGCAATCAGGTGTTGAGTGTAAGTGCACAAGGGAGCTTGACTGTGAGACTGACGGGTCGAGCAGGTACGAAAGTAGGGACTAGTGATCCGGCGGTGGCTTGTGGAAGCGCCGTCGCTCAACGGATAAAAGGTACCCCGGGGATAACAGGCTGATCTTCCCCAAGAGTCCATATCGACGGGATGGTTTGGCACCTCGATGTCGGCTCGTCGCATCCTGGGGCTGGAGTAGGTCCCAAGGGTTGGGCTGTTCGCCCATTAAAGCGGTACGCGAGCTGGGTTTAGAACGTCGTGAGACAGTTCGGTCCCTATCCGCTGTGCGCGTAGGAGTGTTGAGAAGGGCTGTCCCTAGTACGAGAGGACCGGGACGGACGAACCTCTGGTGTGCCAGTTGTCCTGCCAAGGGCATGGCTGGTTGGCTACGTTCGGGAGGGATAACCGCTGAAAGCATCTAAGCGGGAAGCCTGCTTCGAGATGAGCACTCCCACCTCCTTGAGAGGGTAAGGCTCCCAGTAGACGACTGGGTTGATAGGCCGGATATGGAAGCCCTGTGAGGGGTGGAGTTGACCGGTACTAATAGGCCGAGGGCTTGTCCTCAGTTGCTCGCGTCCACTGTGTTGTTCTGAAACAACGACCCGCTCTTTTTGAAGGGCGTGCGGTTGACAGTTTCATAGTGTTTCGGTGGTCATAGCGTGAGGGAAACGCCCGGTTACATTCCGAACCCGGAAGCTAAGCCTTACAGCGCCGATGGTACTGCAGGGGGGACCCTGTGGGAGAGTAGGACGCCGCCGAACAATTCTTCAGAAGAACCCCCATCCGGGACCCGGATGGGGGTTCTTCGCGTTTTCAGGGACTCTTCGCGTTGTGGGCCGGTTGCGGGGCGGGCCGGAAAGAATCTTGGCCGGCCGTGTCGAGAACCCGTGCCCGGCACCGTCCCCGGAGTGGACGCGGCCACAATGGGTCGCACCAGCTCCGAGGATCCGAGGAGAAGACGATGGCCAAGTACCTGTTGCTGAAGCACTACCGGGGCGCCCCGAGCGCGGTCAACTGCGTGCCGATGGACCAGTGGACGCCGGAGGAGGTCACGGCGCACATCCGGTACATGCAGGAGTTCGCGGACCGGCTGGAGAAGACCGGCGAGTTCGTCGACGGCCAGGCGCTCGCACCCGAGGGGACGTGGGTCCGGTACGACGGCGAGGGGCGTCCGCCGGTCACCGACGGTCCGTTCGCCGAGACCAAGGACCTGATCGCCGGCTGGATGGTGATCGACGTCGACAGCTACGAGCGGGCCGTCGAGCTGGCCGGGGAGCTGTCGGCCGCTCCCGGGGCCGGGGGCGAGCCGATCCACGAGTGGCTGGAGCTGCGTCCGTTCCTGGCGATGCCGGCGACCATCACCGAGTGACGTCCCCGATGGACGAGGCCCTGCTGAGGAGTCTCACGCCGAGCGTCATCGGAGTCCTCGTCCGCCGCGGAGCTGACTTCGCGGCGGCCGAGGACGCGGTGCAGGAGGCGCTGGTCGAGGCGGTCCGGCTCTGGCCGGCCGAGCGGCCGCGCGATCCCAAGGGCTGGCTGGTCACCGTGGCCTGGCGCAAGTTCCTGGACGCGACCCGGTCGGAGGCCGCCCGCCGGCGCCGGGAGGACCTGGTCGACCAGGAGCCGGAGCCGGGGCCCGCGGCCGCCGTGGACGACACGCTGCAGCTCTACTTCCTGTGCGCCCACCCGTCGTTGACGCCCTCGTCGGCGGTGGCGCTGACGCTGCGGGCGGTGGGCGGGCTGACCACCCGCCAGATCGCCCGGGCCTACCTGGTGCCCGAGGCGACCATGGCGCAGCGGATCAGCCGGGCCAAGCGCACCGTCTCGGCCGTCAGGTTCGATCAGCCGGGGGACGTCGCGACCGTGCTCCGGGTCCTCTACCTGGTCTTCAACGAGGGGTACTCCGGCGATCTCGACCTCGCGGCCGAGGCGATCCGGCTCACCCGGCAGCTCGCCGCGGTGATCGACCACCCCGAGGTGGCCGGACTACTGGCCCTGATGCTGCTGCACCACGCCCGGCGGGCGGGCAGGACCGCGCCCGACGGCGCGCTGGTGCCGCTGGCCGAGCAGGACCGCGGCCGGTGGGACACCGGGCTGATCGCCGAGGGCATCGGGATCCTCCAGGGGGCCCTGGCCCGGGACCGGCTGGGCGAGTTCCAGGCCCAGGCGGCCATCGCGGCGCTGCACGCCGACGCGCCCACCGCCGGGGAGACGGACTGGGTGCAGATCGTCGAGTGGTACGACGAGCTCGTCCGGTTGACCGCGAGCCCGGTGGTGCGGCTCAACCGCGCGGTGGCGGTCGGCGAGGCCGACGGTCCGCGCGCGGGGCTGGCGGCGCTCGCGGAGCTGGACGACGCGCTGCCCAGGTACGCGGCGGTGGCGGCGTACCTCCACGAGCGCGACGGGGACCTGGTGGCGGCGGCCCGGTTGTACGCGGAGGCGGCGCACCGGGCGCCCGACCTTGCCGAGCGCGACTATCTGACCCGTCAGGCGGCCCGGCTCAACACGCTTCTGAAGGGTCGTCGGACGGACTGAGTCCGGCCGGGGGAGCGGGGCTCAGAGCCGGCCGGCGGCCTTCAGCGCCAGGTAGGTGTCGGCGAGGGCCGGGGCGATCCGGGTCGGCGGGGCGTCCAGGACGGTGACGCCGTGGCGGGTGAGGTGCTCGGCGGTGGCCCGGCGGTCGGCCCGGGTCTGTTCGGCGGCGGCCGCGCCGTAGACGGCCTCCAGGGTGCCCCGCCCGGCGGCGAGGGCGTCCAGCTGCGGGTCGGCGACCGAGGCGAGGACGACCTCGTGGCGCTTGGTGAGCATCGGCAGCAGCGGACGCAGGCCGTCCTCGACCGGGGCCGCGTCGAGGCCGGTGAGCAGCACGATCAGCGAGCGCTGCGGCGCCATCTTGAGCGCGGTGGCGACCAGTGAGCGCATGTCGGTCTCGTGCAGCGCGGGTTCCAGCCCGGCCATCGCGTTGGTGAAGGCGGGCAGCACCTCGTGGGCCGAGCTGCCGGCCACCGCGACGCGCTTGCGGGAGTCGTGGGCGAGCAGGTCGACCCGGTCGCCGGCCCGGGTGGCGAGGGCGGTGAGCAGCAGCGCGGCGTCGAGGGCGGCGTCCAGGCGGGGCGCGTCGCCGACCCGGCCGGCCGAGGTGCGGCCGGTGTCGAGGACGACGAGGATGTGCCGGTCGCGTTCGGGGCGCCAGGTGCGGACGGCGACGGTGTTGCGGCGGGCGCTGGCGCGCCAGTCGATGGAGCGGACGTCGTCGCCGGGCAGGTACTCGCGCAGGGAGTCGAACTCGGTGCCCTGGCCGCGGGTCAGGACGGAGGTGCGGCCGTCGAGTTCGCGCAGCCGGGCGAGCCGGGAGGGCAGGTGCTTGCGGCTGGCGAACGGGGGCAGCGCGCGGACCGTCCAGGGGACGAGGTGCGAGCCCTGGCGGGCGGCCAGGCCGAGCGGGCCGAGCGAGCGGACCGTCACCCGGTGGGCGTGGTGGTCGCCGCGCCGGGTGGGGGTGAGCGCGGTGGTGATCCGGCGCCGTTCGCCGCCGGGGAGGGCAAGGGTGTGCCGGGAGGCGGCCTCGGCGGTGCCGGGGCGCCAGGCGGACGGGGCCCAGGCGTCGCGGACCAGGCCGCGGAGCGGCCGGCCGGACGGGTTGGTGACGGTCAGTTCGACGGTGGCGGGCTCGCCGAGCCGGACGGTGGTGTCGCCGGCCCGCCCGAACCGCAGGCCGCGGACCGGGGCGGCGAGCACCAGGTCGACCGCGACGGCGACCAGCACCGCGCCGGTGACCAGGCCGATCCCGGTCCAGGACGGCAGCAGCAGGCCCACGACGAGCGCGCCGAGTGCGGCGAGCAGGGCGGTTCGCCCGGTGAGGGCCATGCGGTGCGCTCCTTCGGAAGCCCGTGCGTCGGAACCCGTGGGCCGGCGGCCGGAACGGGGGCGGTACGGCGGGGTGGGGTCAGCGGGGTGCGGGCGTCTGGGTGAGGACGGCCTGGATGACGGAGTCGGCGGTGACGCCCTCCATCTCGGCCTCGGCGCGCAGCGCGACCCGGTGCCGCAGGGTGGGCAGGGCGAGCGCCTTGACGTCGTCCGGGGTGACGTAGTCGCGGCCGGCCAGCCAGGCCCAGGCGCGGGAGGCGGCGAGCAGGGCGGTGGCGCCGCGCGGGGAGACGCCGATGGACAGCGACGGGGACTGCCGGGTGGCCCGGCAGAGGTCGACGATGTAGGCGAGGACCTCGGGGGAGACGGTCAGCTTGGCGATCTGCTCGCGGGCGGCGGCGACGTGCTCGGGGCCGGCGACCGGGCGGACGCCGGCCGCGCCGAGGTCGCGCGGGTCGAAGCCGGCGGCGTGCCGGGAGAGCACCTGGAACTCCTGGTCGCGGTCGGGCAGCGGCAGGACCAGCTTGAGCAGGAAGCGGTCCAGCTGGGCCTCGGGCAGCGGGTAGGTGCCCTCGTACTCGACCGGGTTCTGGGTCGCGGCGACCAGGAACGGGACGGGCAGCGGGCGCGCCTCGCCGTCCACCGTGACCTGGTGCTCCTCCATGGCCTCCAGCAGGGCGGCCTGGGTCTTCGGCGGGGTGCGGTTGATCTCGTCGGCGAGCAGCAGGTTGGTGAAGACCGGGCCGGGCTGGAAGGAGAACTCGGCGGTGCGGGCGTCGTAGACGAGCGAGCCGGTGACGTCGCCGGGCATCAGGTCGGGGGTGAACTGGATGCGCTTGGTGCCCAGGCTGAGCGCGGTGGACAGGGTGCGCACCAGCAGGGTCTTGGCGACGCCGGGGACGCCCTCCAGCAGCACGTGGCCGCCGCAGAGCAGGGCGACGACCAGGCCGGTGACGGCCGCGTCCTGGCCGACCACGGCCTTGCCGATCTCGGCGCGCAGGGCGGTCAGCGCGGCGCGCGGGTCGGTGGCGGGGGTGGCGGGCGCCGTGCCGGGGACGGGGCGGAGCTGGGCGGTTGCCTGGTCGGTCACGGGTTCCGTACCTGCCTTTCGAGGGCGTCGAGGTCGTCGGCGAGCCGCAGCAGTGCGGCGTCGTCGGTCGGGGGCGGGCCGTACAGCAGGGCCCGGACGTCCCCGGCGGGCCGTTCGGACAGCCGGTCGGCCAGGGCGACGCAGAGCGCGTCGGGGTCGGGTGCGCCGGCCTGGAGCGGGACGCCCAGGGCGGGGGCGAGGCGGTGCGCGGTGGCGCCGCGCAGGGCCTCGGCGGCGCGGCCGCGGGCCTTGGCGCGCCGGTAGAGGCGGGCGCGGCCCTCGGTGGTCTCGGCGGCGCGGACCACCACGGGCAGGTTCTCGCTGACCACCGGGCCGAGCCGGCGGCCGCGCCAGAGGGCGGCGAGCACGGCGGCGACGGCGAGCTGGTAGCCGGCCCAGTGCCAGCCGCTCGGCAGGAAGTCGCCGAAGCTCTTGGTGCGGGCGCCCTCGGGGAGCGGGGCGGAGTAGTCGGGCAGGTGCCAGGTGAGGCGGGGCTGCGAGCCGAGCAGGCCGAGGGCGAGGGCGGCGTCGCCGTCCTTGGCGAGTTCGCCGTTGTGCAGGAAGGTGCCGCTGCCGAGCACGACGACGTCGCGGTCGCCGTCGCCGGCCGGGAGGACGACCAGCGGGTAGCCGTGGGCGCGCGGGTAGCAGCCGGTGCCGCGGCTGCCGCTGGTGTAGAGCATGCCGCCCTGCTGGGCGCTGCCGGCCCGGACGGCCTCGGTGAGGGTGCACTCCGCGGGGGTGGAGCGGACGGAGGCGTACGGGAGCCCGCCGGCGTCGTCGGACAGCCGGATGCCGGGGGCGAGCGCGGTGAGCGCGGCCGGGCCGGGGGCGACCAGCACCAGGCGCCGGTGCCGGGCGGCGGCGACGGCGCGCAGCTGGGCGGGGTCGAGCAGGTCGGGTTCGGGCAGGACGAGGGTGTCCGGGCCGGCCGCGGTGGTGGCCGGGTCGGTGGTGAACTCGGCCTTGAGGCCCTGGCGTTCGAGCAGGGCGACGACGGCGTGGGCGCCGTCGCGGTCGTACGAGCGCGGGTCCAGCGGTGGGTAGCGGCGGTCCTGGCCGAGGGCGGACACGGCGGCGGCGCCGATCAGCAGGGCGGCGAGGACGGCCAGGTACCAGCGGGCGCGGCGCCACAGGCCGCGGGTGGTCGGGGCGAGGCTGGTCGCGGCGGCGGCGGCGGCGGGCGGCTCGGCGACGGGTGGTGCCGCGGGTGCGGGGGTGGGGACGGAACCGGTCATGCCGCTCCTCCCGAGGACGGAGCCGGAGCCGGTGCGGGGGGCGCGAGGACCGGGCGGGTGCGCTCCAGCGTCCGGTCGAGTTCGTGCAGCAGCCGGTACGCGCTCTGGTCGGCGGTGCGCTCGCCGTACGCGATGTCGTCGAAGGTCCGGGCGGCCGCGGCCAGTGCGGCGGCGTGCTCGGGCAGCGCCCGGCCGGCCTCGGCGGCGGCCTCGTCGGCGGTGCGGCCGGGGCGGTTGTCGAGCAGGGTGCGCTCCTCCAGGCCGCGCACCAGGGCGCGCATCTGTTCGCGGACGGCTTCGGTCCAGCGTCCGGCGGCGGCGTGCCCGGCGGCGTCCGTCCGGTACTGGTCGGCGCTGCGCGGGCCCTCGGCGCCGTACACGTCCTGGACGGTGCGGGCGGCGCGGCGGGGTGCGCCGAGGCGCCACCAGACCGCGCCGCCGATCAGCACCGCGACGATCAGGAAGAGGACCAGCCCGGTGGTGCCGGTGGTGCCGTCGCCGGAGATGCTGTCGAGCGCCTTGGCGATGTGGTCGTAGATCCAGTCCGTGACGCGTTGCAGTACGGACGGGTCGTGCTTGTGGTACTCCGCGTCGAGCAGCTCGTCGCGGGCGGCCTCGCGCGCCGGGTCACGCGGCACGGTGACGGGTGCGCCGCCCGCGGCGAGGAGCCTGTCCCCCCAGTTAGGCATCCGGTTCAGCGCCTCGCCGGTGCCGGGTCGCCCTGCGCGCCCCAGCCGGTGCCGCTCTGCTCGGGCAGGCCGGCCGCGCGGGCGAGTTCGATGTCCAGGGCCTCGCGGCGGATCCGCTGGTCGATGTAGACCAGCACGCCGACGGCGGCGATGAAGGGGGTGGTGAAGGTGCCGGCGATGATCCCGGCGACCGCCAGCAGGAGCAGCATGGCCACGCCCTGGTCGGCGGTGTCGGGCAGGCCCTGGGCGTCGAGGCTCTCGAAGCCGAGCAGCAGGCCGAGGAACTGGAACGGGACGACCACGACCATCGCGACGACGAGCGCCAGCACGTGGCCGAGCAGGTTGATGCCGAAGACCCGCCACCAGGCGCCGCGGACCAGCCGCCGAGAGCGCGACAGCGCCGTCAGCACGCCCTGCTTCTCCAGCATCAGGGCGGGCGCGGCGAGGCTGAAGCGCATCCACAGCCAGACGGCGACCGGCACGGTCAGCAGGCCGACCAGGGTGAGCAGGCCGGCGATGGCGACGGAGCCCTGACCGGCGAGGGTGTAGCCGATCAGCGGGGTGAAGCCGAGCAGGACCACGCCGGGGCCGAGCAGGACGGTGAGCAGGGTCAGCCCGAGCAGCTGCAGCAGCCGGGGGCGGGCGTCGCGCCAGGCCTCCCCGGCGGTCGCCGACCGGCCGAGGACGGCGCGGCTGACCACGATGGTGAGCAGCGCGGTGGCGAACACGTTGAGCAGCAGTTCGAGCGGCAGTCCGGCCAGCATCCGCAGGGTCTGGGTGGCCTCGCCGGTCTTGCCCTTGACCAGCAGGTTGACCAGGAGGCTGCCGGCCTGGGCGACCACGGCGAGGCCGAGCGAGAGCGCGAGCACGGTGCGCCAGTGCCGGCGGACGGTGGTGACGGCACCGTCGAGCAGTTCGCCGAAGCTCAGCGGGCGCAGCGGGATGACGCCCGGCTTGGGGCTCGCCGGGGCGCCCCAGCCGTACGGGCGGTGGCCGCCGGGAGGCTGCTGGCCCCACTGCTGTCCCCACTGCTGTCCGTTCCCGGGGGCGCCGGCCGGGCCGGTCCAGCCGGGGGCGGCCTGTGGTGGTGCCGACGGCCCGGGCACGGCGGCGGGCGCGTCGGCCGGGGGCCGGGCGTCGTCGCGGGGCGGCTCGGACGAGCTGGGCGAGGCCCAGCCCGGAGTGTCGGTCATCACTGCTCCTCGGAGGGCGTCACGGGCGCGACTGCGAACGGATCTTCCGCCCGCGCGCAGCGCCCATCGTGCCATGGGGCCGGAAACCGGCCCCATGGCGATCCGGTTGCTGATCGGCAACGGTCCTCCGCGGCGGGTCGGGCGGTGGTCCGGCGCGGGTTCGCGGGGGGTCCGGAGGCGTTTCCGGGGGAGCATTCGCCCGGTATGGCCGGAATGCACCGGTGGGGGAGTTGGCCGTTCTGGAGCATTGGCACTGCTGTGCGGCAGGTCACAATCCGGTAATGAGAAGATGGACGCATGAAGGGACGCGTCCTCGTCGTTGATGACGACTCCGCACTGGCCGAGATGCTCGGTATCGTGCTGCGGGGTGAGGGTTTTGAGCCGTTTTTCGTCGCGGATGGGGACAGGGCGCTAGCCGCCTTCCGGGAGACCAAGCCGGACCTGGTCCTGCTCGACCTGATGCTGCCCGGCCGGGACGGCATCGACGTGTGCCGGCAGATCCGGGCCGAGTCCGGCATCCCGATCGTGATGCTGACCGCGAAGACCGACACGGTCGACGTGGTGGTGGGCCTGGAGTCGGGGGCCGACGACTACGTCACCAAGCCGTTCAAGCCCAAGGAGCTGGTGGCCCGGGTTCGCGCCCGGCTGCGCCGCGCCGAGGAGCCGACGCCCGAGCAGCTGACCATCGGCGACCTGGTGATCGACGTGGCCGGCCACTCCGTGAAGCGGGACGGCCGGGGCATCCCGCTGACCCCGCTGGAGTTCGACCTGCTGGTCGCGCTGGCCCGCAAGCCCTGGCAGGTGTTCACCCGCGAGGTGCTGCTGGAGCAGGTCTGGGGCTACCGCCACGCGGCGGACACCCGTCTGGTCAACGTCCATGTGCAGCGCCTGCGTTCCAAGATCGAGAAGGACCCGGAGCGCCCCGAGATCGTGGTGACCGTCCGCGGCGTCGGTTACAAGGCGGGACCCAGCTGACGTGACGGAGCGGGCAGACGACACCCCGTCGGGTTCCGCGACCGACGGGGCGGGGGCCGTGCGCGGCGACGTGCTGAGTTCGACCACCCGTCGCCGACGCGGCCCTTCCGGCGTGTTCGCGCTGGTGAAGCGTCAGCTGCGCCGTCCCACGCACCGGGTGGCCGCGCTGTACCGCCGGTCGATCCAGCTGCGCGTGGTCGCGGTGTCGCTGCTGGCGTCCATCGCGGTCGTCCTGGTGCTGGGCGTGGTCGTGGTGGCGCAGGTGCGCACCGGCCTGCTCGGAACCAAGACGGACGCCGCCCGCGCGCAGGCCCGGATCGGCTTCCAGGTCGAGCAGAAGAAGATCGACGAGGCCCGGGATCAGAAGCTACGGGGCACCGCCGACCCGACCGTCGACGAGATCGGCACCTGGCTGCTGCGGCAGGTCAACGACCTGGCCGGGAGCGGGCAGACCGTCTACTCGGTGATCGCGATGTCCCCCGGCACCGGCGCCGTCGTCCCCGACGGGGGCGGCTTCGCGCCGCGCTACTCGGGCGACATCCAGCCGATCAGCATCCCGGACACCCTGCGGGCCAAGCTGGCCGCCGAGCCCGGCCAGATGTTCGACCAGCCGACCCGAATCCAGCGCTCGCCCGGCAGCAGCGTCACGTCCGAGCCAGGGCTGGCCCTCGGCATGCAGTTCCGCGGCCCGGCGGAGACCTCGTACCAGCTGTTCTACGTCTTCTCCTTCGGTCAGGAGACCGACACCCTCAACCTGGTCACCGGCACCCTGGCGACCGCCGGGGTGTTCGTGGTGATCCTCATGGGCGGCATCGCCTGGGTCGTGGTGCGCCAGGTGGTCACCCCGGTCCGGATGGCCGCCGGGATCTCCGAGCGGCTCGCCGACGGGCACCTGGAAGAGCGGATGAAGGTCACCGGGACGGACGACATCGCCCGGCTCGGGGAGTCCTTCAACCGGATGGCCAACGCCCTCCAGGCGCAGATCCGCCAGCTGGAGGAGCTGTCCCGGGTGCAGCGGCGCTTCGTCTCGGACGTCTCGCACGAGCTGCGCACCCCGCTGACCACGGTCCGGATGGCCGCCGACCTCATCTACGACAGCCGCGAGGACCTGGACCCGATGGCGGCCCGCTCGGCGGAGCTGCTGCAGGGCCAGCTGGACCGCTTCGAGTCGCTGCTCGCCGACCTGCTGGAGATCAGCCGCTTCGACGCCGGCGCCGCGATCCTGGACGCCGAGCCGGTCGACCTGCGCGAGATCGTCGCCCGGGTGGTGGAGGCCGCCGAACCGCTCGCCGAGGCCAAGGGCAGCGCCGTGGTGATCCGCGGCGACGGCGAGCCGGTGCTGGCCGAGGTGGACTCCCGCCGGATCGAGCGCATCCTGCGCAACCTGGTGGTCAACGCGCTGGAGCACGGCGAGGGCCGCGACGTGGTGGTCCGGCTGGGCTCGGCGGACGGCGCGGTCGCGGTCGGTGTGCGCGACTACGGCATCGGGCTCAAGCCGGGCGAGGCGTCCCGGGTGTTCCACCGCTTCTGGCGGGCCGACCCGTCCCGGGTGCGGACCACCGGCGGCACCGGCCTCGGCCTGTCCATCGCGGTCGAGGACGCCCACCTGCACGGCGGCTGGCTCCAGGCCTGGGGCGAGCCCGGTGGCGGCTCGCACTTCCGGCTCACCCTGCCGCGCACCCGCGGCGGCGAGATCAGCCGGGCGCCGTTCCGGCTGGAGCCGGAGGACTCCCGCAACAACCGGGGCCTGGGCGCGCAGGGCACGCCGTACCGGCGGGCGATCAGCCCGGCCGGCTCGACGGCGACGGCCGCCGTCGAGGAGCAGGCGGAGACGCCGGAGACGGTGAGCGGCGGCCTCGGCAGCGGGCTCGGCGGGGTGCTGAACATCGGCCCCGGGCTGGGCCGGCGCAAGCTGCCGGAGGGTCCGCGCGCGGACCCCTCGGGCGTGTGGACGGCCGCCGGGTACGGGGCCACCGGCGCCCAGGTGATGGTGGACCCGACGCCGGGACGGCCGTCGGTGGCACAGCGGACGGCGGAGCCGGACGCGACGGGTGGGACGACGGACGCGGAGGGGTCGCAGCGTGCGAAGGACGAGCAACAGGACTGAGCCGCGGCTCCTCGCGGTGGTCGGCGGGCTGCTCGGCGCCCTGGTGGCGAGCGGCTGCGCGGCCATGCCGGATTCCGGCGGCATCACCAGGGTGGAGCTCTCCCAGGGCTCGGCCGACAAGGACCTGCAGGCCCGGGTCTACCCGGTGGCGCCCGCCCGGGGCGCCAAGCCGCGCGAGCTGCTGAACGGGTTCCTGGACGCGGTGACCGCCGACGAGGGGTACGACACGGCGCGCAAGTACCTCACCGAGAGCGCCGCCGCCACCTGGAACCCGGACGCCGCGACGAAGGTGCTCGCCGCCACCGGCATCCCGCCCGGCCAGGACGTCACCGACGCGGACACCACGGCGTCGTTGCAGGTGAGCGGGCAGCTGGTGGCCGGCGTCGACGAGCGGCACTCGTACGCGCGGGTCGCCGGGCAGAACAACGACTCGTCCGACTTCACCTTCGTCCGGCAGAAGGACGGCGAGTGGCGGATCGACAGGCTGGCGCCCGGCGTGATCATGAACGAGACCAACTTCCGGAACAGCTTCCGGCAGGTCGAGCGGTTCTTCTACACCGCGCCCGACCCGTCCTCGGTGGTGTCCGGGAGCGCCGGCCAGGAGGTGCTGCTCGCCGACCCGGTCTACCTGCGGCGCCGGATAGACCCGCTCACCTCGGCCGTCCGGGCGCTCGTCGACGGCCCCTCCGTCTGGCTCTCGCCGGTGGTCCGCACGGCGTTCCCGGCCGGCACCACGGTCGACAAGGTGAGCATCGACGACAACCGGGTCGCCCACGTGCAGCTCGGCAAGGCGGACACCGGCGAGCCGATGGCCTGCCGGCGGATGGCGACCCAGCTCTTCTACACCGTCGCCGACCAGGGCAAGGGCCAGATCACGCGGCTGGAGCTGAAGGGGCCGCACGGCTCCTGCACGGCCGCCCGCGGTGACTCGCCGTCCACCGGCCCCGGTGCCCTGGCCGGGTCGACGACGGCGACGCAGTACTACCAGCGTGCCGACGGAGCCCTGGTGGCGACCGACGAGGTGCGCCCCGGCGATCCGGTCCGCGGGGTCCTCGGCAAGCCGCAGTCGAACACCAAGCCGCCGCTCGGCGCCTTCGCGGTCAGCCGCACCGGCTCCCAGGCCGCCGCGATCAGCGAGGACGGCCACCAGGTCTGGTCGGTGCCGCTGTCGGACAGCGCGGTGGCCATGGGCGAGCCGGTGCTCACCTCGCCGGCCAAGGGCGGCGACAAGGAGGACGGCTTCGCCTCGCCCACCTGGGACGGCCGCGGCGACCTCTGGGTGGTGGACCGCAACAAGCAGGCCCCGCGGGTGGTGATGGTGCGCGGTGCCAAGTCGTACACCGTGCCGGTCGAGGGTCTGACCGGCCAGACCGTGCAGGCGCTGAAGATCTCCTCGGACGGCGTCCGGGTCGCCGTGGTGGCCAGGACCCCGGGCTCGGCCGTCCGCTCGCTGTGGTTCGGCCTGGTCGTGCACGACGGCACCCCGCAGGCGCCGACCGTGAAGATCACCGCGCTGCACCGGGCCGCTCCCACGCTCACCGACGTCGCCTCGGTGTCCTGGGCGGAGACCGACCAGCTGCTGGTGCTCGGCAAGGAGGCCGACCGGACCCAGCAGCTGTACTTCATCAGCACGGACGGCTCGCAGAGCACCGAGACCCAGCTGCAGAGCGCCGAGAGCATGCTGACCGTCTCGGCCTCGGAGTCCCGCGGGGACAGCCTGACCCAGACGCCGCCGGTGCTCGCGATGGGCGAGGTCAAGCAGACGGACGGCAAGCCGAGCGAGATCAAGGCCTTCCGCCTGGTCAACAACCAGTGGCGGGAGACCTCGCTGATCGACAAGCCGCGGTCCTTCTTCTACGCGGGCTGACGCCGCGTCCGAGCCTCCCCGGGGCCTCCGGGCCGGCCCGGCGGGGTGTCGGCGGCCGCGGTGACGGTCAGTCGGCCGGGCGCACCGTGGCCGCGACGGTGGCGCCCGCCCGGACCGGGAGGCCGGCGTCGGCCAGCGCCCGGGCGGCCTCGGCGAGGCTGGCCCCGGTGGTCACCAGGTCGTCCACCAGCACCGGGTGACGGCCCGCCAGGCCCGCCTGGCCGCCCGGTCCCGCCAGGCCCGCGTGCCCGGTCCGGGCACGCGGCAGCACGGTGAGCGCGCCGTGCAGGTTGCGGCGCCGTTCGGCCGCGTTCAGCCCGGCCTGGTCGGCGACCGGCCGGGCGTGCCGCAGCAGCGGCGCGGCCCGCACGTCCAGGCCGGCCCGGCGCAGCGAGCGGGCGGCCGCCCCGGCCAGCCGCAGCGTCGGATCGTGCCCGCGGGCGCGGACGGCCGAGCGCGCCGAGGGCATCGGGACCAGCAGCAGTGGCGCGGCCCCGGCGCGCGCCCCCAGGGCGGAGCGCACGGCCCGGCCGAGGGCCTCGCCGAGCGGCGCGGCCAGCCGCAGCGCGCCCCGCTCCTTGTGGGCGAGCAGCAGCTGCCGGACCGGACCGGTGTACGGCGCGGCGGCGTGCGTCCAGGGCAGCGGGGTGGGGGCGGGCCGTGCGGTGGCCAGGGCGTGCCGGCAGGCCGGGCAGAGCTGGGTGCGCTCGCTGCCGCAGCCCGCGCAGTCGGCGGGCAGCAGGACGTCCAGCAGCCCGGCCAGTGCGTGGCCGAACGGCCCCTGGGCGGACGGCGGAGGAGCGGGGGAGGGGAACGGCGGCACGGCTGCTCCTGGCGGCGGCAGGCACGGAGAGTCAGCACAGAATCGGCCGTACGGGGGGCGTTGTCCAGGTATTTACCCTTACTTCACCCGCGAGAGGGTAGACAGGGTGGACCAGCTTGACCGCCCGACCGCAGTATCGGGTCATACCCTCCTTATCGCCTGGGGAGGCGAAAAACCCGTGTGAGGTGTTCGATAAGGCCCAGGGGGTTTCAAACGTCCCTGGTGGGGAGGAAGTGAGGTGAGGGCCAGTCGTTTCCGCCGCTGGCGGCGGGGACGGGGGGCCGGCAGTGGATGGGCTGGTCCAGCTGGGTCTCAGTCCGGTCCGGTAGCACCCGGATCGGCGTCAGCACGAGGGATCGGAGTTCTGCGTGGACATCGTCGTCAAGGGCCGCAAGACCGAGGTGCCCAAGAGGTTCCGCGAGCACGTGGCCGAGAAGCTGGAGAAGGTCCAGAAGTTCGACGCCAAGGCCATCAGCCTCGACGTCGAGGTGTCCAAGGAACACAACCCGCGGCAGGCCGACCGCTCCGACCGGGTGGAGATCACTCTCCGCAGCCGCGGCCCCGTGATCCGGGCGGAAGCCGCCGCCGGTGACCCGTACGCGGCGCTCGACCTGGCTTCCGCGAAGCTCGACGCGCAGCTGCGCAAGTCCGCGGACCGGCGTCGGGTGCACAAGGGCGGCGCGAACGGCCGCACCCCGATCAGCGTCGCCGAGGCGACCGCGGCCCTGGCCGCGCTGCCGGAGACGACGGCGCCGGAGGGCGAGACGAACGGCGCCGTCCGCAAGACCATGATGGGATCCCTGGAAGTGGAGGGCGAAGGCCCGCTGGTGGTCCGGGAGAAGACGCACCCGGCCGCCCCCATGGCGCTGGACCAGGCGCTCTACGAGATGGAGCTGGTCGGCCACGACTTCTACCTCTTCGTGGAGAAGGACAGTGGCCTGCCGAGCGTGGTCTACCGCCGGCACGGTTACCACTACGGCGTCATCCACCTGCAGACCGACCTCGCGGCCGGCCCGGGTGGCGGGGCGGGCGGCGCGATCGGCGGGGCCGACGACGAGGACTGACCGTCCGAACAGCGATGGAGGGGTGACCCCGGCGGCCGTGGCCGCCGGGGTCACCGGCGTTCGGGGGCGGTTGGGTTCGAACGGCGGCGCGGTTCGAACAGCGGTGCGTCGAGGGGGCGGTGCGGTTCCAACGGCGGTGCGTCGAGGGCGGTCTCGCGCCCCGGACGGACGGGTCACCCGTTGCGGGGGAATCGGCATCGGAGCGTGACCGGGGCGGCGCCGGGGCGTGGAATGATTGGCGCACGACGACCCGCGAAGGGGGAGGAGCGGATGGGGGATCACTTCGGGCTGGGGCCCGGGGTCGGGCCAGGGCTGCCGTTGGGGGCGGAGGATGAGCCCGCGTACGAGCCGCACCGGGGTGAACCGATCCGCGTGTTGGTGGTGGACGACCACGCGCTGTTCCGTCGGGGGCTGGAGATCGTCCTCGCGGAGGAGCCGGACATCAAGGTCGTCGGCGAGGCGGGGGACGGCGCCGAGGCCGTGCTGAAGGCCGCCGACCTGCTGCCCGACATCATCCTCATGGACGTCCGGATGCCGCGCCGCAGCGGGATCGAGGCCTGCACGGCGATCAAGGACGTGGCACCGAGCACCAAGATCATCATGCTGACGATAAGCGACGAGGAGGCCGACCTCTACGAGGCGATCAAGGCGGGGGCCACCGGCTACCTGCTCAAGGAGATCTCCACCGACGAGGTCGCCACCGCGATCCGCGCGGTCGCCGACGGGCAGTCGCAGATCAGCCCCTCGATGGCGTCCAAGCTGCTCACCGAGTTCAAGTCGATGATCCAGCGCCGCTCCGACGACCGGGACCTGGTGCCCGCGCCCCGGCTCACCGACCGGGAGCTGGAGGTGCTCAAGCTGGTGGCGACCGGGATGAACAACCGGGAGATCGCCAAGGAGCTCTTCATCAGCGAGAACACCGTGAAGAACCACGTGCGCAACATCTTGGAGAAGCTCCAGCTGCACTCGCGGATGGAGGCGGTGGTGTACGCGATGCGGGAGAAGATCCTCGAAATAGGGTGAGCCTGGCGGGACTTAGCGGTCCGCCAGCAGCTTCTCCAGGGTCGGGCGCAGCCGCTCGTCGTGCAGCGTCCCGACCCGCACCGCGTCGCAGCCGACCCAGTCGGCCGCCTCGCGCAGCGCCGTCGCCAGCGCCTCGACGTGCCGGGCGCCCCGCCCCGGACCGTCCAGGGAGACCTGCCGGGCGACCAGGGAGCGCCCCTCGCGGGCCGGGTCGACCCGGCCGACCAGCCGGCCGCCGGTCAGCAGCGGCATCGCGAAGTAGCCGTGCACCCGCTTGTGCTTGGGCGTGTAGGCCTCCAGCCGGTGCGTCATGCCGAAGATCCGCTCGGTGCGGGCGCGGTCCCAGACCAGGGAGTCGAACGGCGAGAGCAGTGTGGTGCGGTGGCGCCCGCGCGGGGTGGTGGCGAGGGCGGCCGGGTCGGCCCAGGCCGGGGCCGGGGCGCCGTCCGGGCCCCAGCCGGCCACCTCGACCGGGACGAGCCCGCAGTCGGCGAGCACCGGGTCCAACTGCTCGGCGCGCAGCCGGTGGTAGTCCAGCAGGTCGGCCCGGGTGGCCACGCCGAGCGCGGCTCCGGCCTGGGCGACCAGGGTGCGCACGCACTCCCCGTCCGACCGCTCCTGCCCCAACAGGGCGTCGGGGATGGCCTGTTCGGCCAGTGCGTAGACCCGCTTCCAGCTCCGGCGCTCGGTGCAGACCACGTCGCCGAAGGCCAGCGCCCGCTCGACCGCGATCTTGGTGTCGGACCAGTCCCACCACTCGGCGGTCTTCTTGGCGCCGCCCAGCTCGGTGGAGGTCAACGGCCCCTCGGCCCGCAGCTTGTCCAGCACGGCGCGGTAGGTCTCGGGCGGGACCTGGTGGCCCCAGAGGTGGCCGCGGTCGCGGTAGCGGCGGCGCCGGAAGGCGAACAGCGGCCACTCCTCGACCGGCAGGAGGCAGGCCGCGTGCGACCAGTACTCGAAGCTCGTGCCGCCGCCCCAGTACGCCGCCTCGACGGCCGGGCGGCCGACCGCGCCGAGGCGGGCGTACGGCACCAGCTCGTGCGAGCGGGCGAGCACCGAGATGGTGTCCAGCTGGACGGCGCCCAGGTGCCGCAGCACCCCGCGCACCCCGCCGCGGCGGTCCGGCGCGCCCAGCAGGCCCTGGGCGCGCAGGGCGATCCGGCGGGCGTCGTCCGCGCTGAGGACGGCGGCGGGGGCGGGGCTGGCGGCAGCGGC
The DNA here is from genome assembly GCF_048159585.1 of Kitasatospora sp. SC0581. Classification (NCBI taxonomy): domain Bacteria; kingdom Bacillati; phylum Actinomycetota; class Actinomycetes; order Kitasatosporales; family Streptomycetaceae; genus Kitasatospora; species Kitasatospora sp. SC0581. The sequence goes on from NZ_JBLRWA010000012.1 coordinate 17,616, forward strand.
GGTCATGCCGGGGAGCGTAGTCCGGGGCACCGACAGCGCGGGCCCGGGTCCGGGCGGAGCGCCCGGGGCGGGGCGGAGGGCTCAGGCCAGGTCGGAGGGCAGCAGGGAGGCGATCCAGGAGTCGTGGAAGGCGCCGCGCTGCTCGGCGTACGAGCGCAGGGTGCCCTCGAAGCGGTAGCCGGCCTTCTCGGCGACCGCGCGGGAGCCGTCGTTGCCGACGTAGGCCAGCCACTCCAGGCGGCGCAGGCCCAGCTCGCGCAGGCCGTAGTGGGAGACGGCGCGCGCGGCCTCGGTGGTGTAGCCGCGGCCGCGGAACTCCTTCACGGCCCACCAGCCGATCTCTGCGCAGCCCGGGTCCTGGGGGCGCAGGACGAGCCCCTGGGAGCCGACCAGGGTGCCGGACTCGCGCTCGAACACGCACCAGATCAGGTTCGCCCCGGTGCGCCGGCCCTCGATGGCGAGATCGCGTACGAAGAACTCGGCGTCCTCGCGGCGGTAGGGCGACGGGACGACCGTCCAGCGCTGGATCTCCGGATCCTGGCAGGCGGCGTAGACCGCGTCGATGTCCGACTCCTGCGGGGGGCGCAGGACCAGTCGGTCGGTGGTGAGGTTGGGAAGTTCGGCGCGAAGTTCGTCCATGAACGGATTATTCCGCCAGGGGAGGAAGGCGGGCATCCGATTATTCGCCCGCCTTGGCGTCCAACTCCACGACCCGCCGACCGTTTTGTCCCGGTGGACGGTGCTATCGGGCCATGTGCTCGCCAGGGTGACACGGGAATACCGTGCTGACGCACCTCCCGGGGGGTTGGACTCCTCGCATACGATGGCCCGTGCGGTGGGGTGGACCCGCCGTGCAGTCGTCCAGTGCCAATACAGGCAAGGAGCCCGCTCATCGTGTCCGTCTTCGACAAGATCCTGCGCGCCGGCGAGGGCAAGATCCTTCGCAAGCTGCAGCGGATTGCCGCCCAGGTCAACTCCATCGAAGAGGACTTCGTCAACCTCACCGACGCCGAGCTGCGCGCACTGACCGACGAGTACAAGCAGCGGCTCGCGGACGGCGAGACCCTGGACGACATCCTCCCCGAGGCGTTCGCCACCGTCCGCGAGGCCGCCAAGCGCGTGCTCGGCCAGCGGCACTACGACGTCCAGCTCATGGGCGGCGCCGCGCTGCACCACGGGTACGTCGCCGAGATGCGCACCGGTGAGGGCAAGACCCTCGTCGGCACGCTGCCCGCGTACCTGAACGCGCTGACGGGCAAGGGCGTCCACCTGATCACCGTCAACGACTACCTCGCCGAGCGCGACTCGGAGTGGATGGGCCGGGTGCACCGCTTCCTCGGCCTCGAAGTCGGCGTGATCCTGGCCAACATGACGCCCGCCGAGCGCAAGCGCCAGTACGGGATGGACATCACGTACGGCACGAACAACGAGTTCGGCTTCGACTACCTGCGCGACAACATGGCCTGGTCGCAGGACGAACTCGTCCAGCGCGGCCACTACTTCGCGGTCGTCGACGAGGTCGACTCGATCCTGATCGACGAGGCCCGTACCCCGCTGATCATCTCCGGCCCGGCGGACCAGGCGACCAAGTGGTACGCCGACTTCTCCAAGCTGGTGCTGCGCCTGAAGATCGACCGGGACTACGAGGTCGACGAGAAGAAGCGCACGGTCGGCATCCTGGAGGAGGGCGTCAGCCGGGTCGAGGACTACCTGGGCATCGACAACCTCTACGAGTCGGTGAACACCCCGCTGGTCGGCTTCCTGAACAACGCCATCAAGGCGAAGGAGCTGTACAAGCGGGACAAGGACTACGTCGTGATGAACGGCGAGGTCATGATCGTCGACGAGCACACCGGCCGCATCCTGGCCGGCCGCCGCTACAACGAGGGCATGCACCAGGCGATCGAGGCCAAGGAGGGGGTGGAGGTCCAGAACGAGAACCAGACCCTGGCCACCATCACCCTGCAGAACTTCTTCCGCCTGTACGACAAGCTCGCGGGCATGACCGGTACCGGCACCACCGAGGCCGCCGAGTTCCACCAGATCTACAAGCTCGGCGTGGTGCCGATCCCGACCAACAAGACGCCGCTGCGCATCGACCAGCCCGACCTGATCTACAAGTCGGAGCCGGCCAAGTTCGCCGCCGTGGTCGAGGACATCGCCGAGAAGCACGAGAAGGGCCAGCCGGTGCTGGTCGGCACCGTGTCGGTCGAGAAGTCCGAGTACCTGTCGCAGGAGCTGCGCAAGCGCGGCATCCCGCACGAGGTGCTGAACGCCAAGCACCACGAGCGCGAGGCGCAGATCGTCGCGCAGGCCGGCCGCAAGGGCGCCGTCACCGTCGCCACCAACATGGCCGGCCGAGGCACCGACATCATGCTGGGCGGCAACTCCGACCACCTCGCGGCGGCCGAGCTGGCGCAGCGCGGGCTCACCCCGACGGACACCCCGGAGGAGTACGAGGCCGCCTTCCCGGCCGCGCTGGAGAAGGCCAAGGCCTCGGTGAAGGCCGAGCAGGACGAGGTCAAGGAGGCCGGCGGCCTCTACGTCCTCGGCACCGAGCGGCACGAGTCCCGCCGGATCGACAACCAGCTGCGCGGCCGCTCCGGCCGTCAGGGCGACCCGGGCGAGTCCCGCTTCTACCTGTCGCTGGGCGACGACCTGATGCGCCTGTTCAAGGCCGGCATGGTCGAGCGCGTGCTCTCGATGGCCAACGTCCCCGAGGACGTGCCGATCGAGTCCAAGATGGTCACCCGCGCCATCGCCTCCGCGCAGACCCAGGTCGAGCAGCAGAACTTCGAGATCCGCAAGAACGTCCTCAAGTACGACGAGGTGCTCAACCGCCAGCGCGAGGTCATCTACGGCGAGCGCCGCCGGGTGCTGGAGGGCGAGGACCTCCAGGAGCAGGTCGGCCACTTCATGGACGACACCGTCGAGGCGTACGTCCGCGCGGCCACCGGCGAGGGCTTCGAGGACGACTGGGACCTGGACAAGCTCTGGACCGCGCTCAAGCAGCTCTACCCGGTCACCCTGGACCTGGAGGAGCTGGAGGAGGAGGCCGGCGGCCCGGCCGGGCTGACCCCCGAGTTCCTGATCAAGTCCGTTCAGGAGGACATCCAGGGCCAGTACGGCGCCCGCGAGGACCAGCTGGGCGCGGAGATCATGCGCGAGCTGGAGCGCCGGGTCGTGCTGTCGGTGCTGGACCGCCGCTGGCGCGAGCACCTCTACGAGATGGACTACCTCCAGGAGGGCATCGGCCTGCGGGCCATGGCGCAGCGCGACCCGCTGGTCGAGTACCAGCGGGAGGGCTTCGACATGTTCACCGCGATGATGGAGGGCATCAAGGAGGAGTCCGTCGGCTACCTGTTCAACCTGGAGGTCCAGGTCGAGCAGCAGGTCGAGGAGGTCCCGGTCGAGGACGCCCAGGTGGCGCTCGACAAGCTGGAGAAGGACGCCGCCCGCCCGGAGATCAAGGCCAAGGGCCTGGAGGCCCCGAAGCCGCAGCGGCTGCACTACACGGCCCCCTCGGACGAGGTCGGCGGCGGTGTCATCGAGGGCGACTTCGACGACCTCGCGCCGGAGGACGAGGGCGACGGGATGACCCGCGCCGAGCGCCGCAAGGCCGCCAAGTCGGCCAAGGGCCGCCGCCGCAAGGGCTGAGCCGGCCGCCGGCCACCAGCCAGGACGCCACGCAGGGCGCCGTTCCCGGACCGGGACGGCGCCCTGCGCCGTTCCGTACCGCCGGGCGTGTGGTCCGTACCGGCGGGCGCGCGGCGGGGCGCTCACCGGGCCTCCACGGCGGTGCACTGCCACTGCCCGGCCGGGCCGCGCTGCTCCAGCCGGAAGGCCACCATGTGGTGGCGCCGGCCGAGGTCGACCCGCACGCAGGCCTCGACCGCGTCGGGTGAGGGCGAGCGGTCGTGCACCGGGCCGAGCCGGGGCCGGTCGGCGGGGCCGCCGCGGCGCAGCGCGCCGGCCCGGACCAGCGAGGCGAGCTGCCCGTAGCCGTCCAGGCTGGTGTGCCGCATCAGCTGGCCGGAGGGCCGGGCGCCGGTGAGCACCTCGACCAGCTGGCGGGCGAACCGGGCGGCCAAGGCTCCGGAGCCCGGCCCGGCGTTCGGCCCCGAGTCCGGCCCGGGGGCGCCGGTGCAGGCGGCGCGCGGGTGGCGCGGGCGGCGGCCGGCCGGCTCGCAGCCGCCGGCGTCACGCGGACGGCGGTACGGGCGGGCGGCGGGGTGGGCGCTGTACCGGACGGTCACGGGGTGGCTCCTCGGCTGGGTGGTGCGGGTACGGACGGGTCCAGGCTGGGGGCGTCCCGCGCGGGGCGGCAACGGGTTTCCGGGGCGGCCGGGACGGGCCGCCGAATTCACCTATCCGGGGGAACCGGCCTGTGCGGCGCCGGGCCGGAGGGGCCGTCCGACGGCGCCCGGTTGACGTGCGGGGACGGGCCGTACGGTCCAAAAGGGGACGCTCCGGCTGGGCGGACCGGGTGGCGGCGCCCGGCCGCCGCATTGCGCCGTACGGGCGCGGCGCGCACCATCGGAGCCTGACCGGGAGCGGACCGCCGGGCTCCCACGACGAGGGACGGCCGGTATGACGACACGGGTGGCGGCCCCGGCGGCCGCGGGCACCGCCCCGCCCGCCGGTGAAGGCGTGCCGCGGTACGGCGTGGTGCTGGGCGGCGGCGGGATGCTCGGCGCGGCCTGGACGGTCGGCGCGCTGTGCGCCGTCGAGGAGGCCACCGGGCGGCAGCCGGGCGGGGCGGCCGTCCTGCTGGGCACCTCGGCGGGCGCGATCCTCGCCGCGATGCTGGCCGGCGGCGTCCGCCCCGAGCAGCTGCGCGACCACCAGCGCGGCCTGCCGATCACCGAGGGGCCGCTGGCCGGGACGGCCTTCGACTACGACACCGCCGTCGGCGGCGCGCTGCCGCCCCGCCCCCGGGCCGGGATCGGCTCGCCCGGCCTGCTGCGGGACGCCGTCCGGCACCCGCGCGAGTACCCGCTGCTGACCATGGTCTCGGCGATCGCGCCGCACGGCCGCGGCTCGCTGGCGCCGGTCGGCGAGCTGGTGCGCGGCCTGCTCGGCGACGGGGGAGGGCCGGAGCCCGGCGGCGGGGGATCGCCGCTGCGGGTGGTGGCCGTGGACTACCGCAGCGGCCGCCGGGTGGTCTTCGGCGACCCGGACGCCCCGGCCGTCCCGGTGCCCGACGCCGTGATGGCCTCCTGCGCGATCCCCGGCTGGTTCGCGCCGGTGCGGCTGGACGGCTCGGCGTACGTGGACGGCGGCTGCTGGTCCGCCACCAACGCCGACCTGATGCTCGGCCGGGGGCTGGACGAGGTGTACGTGCTCGCCCCGATGGCCCTGCGGCTGGACCCGAGGCCGGGGCGGGCCGGGCGGCGGGGCCGGGAGGACCGGGAGGGGCAGGGCGGCCGGGAGGGCCGGCTCGGGGGCGGCCGTGACACCCTGGCCGCCCTGCGCGAGTGGCGCGCCCGGGACCGTCCGCGCGGAGTGCTCGCCCAGCTGGTGAGCCGCTACCGCCACGCCGTCACCCGGCAGCTGCTGCGCGAGGCCGCCCAGCTGCGGGCCGAGGGCGTCCGGGTGCGGCTGCTCGCGCCGACCCTGGCGGACCTCGCGGTGATGGGCCCGAACATGATGGACCCGGCCCGCCGCGGCGCCGTCCTGGAGAGCGCCCTGCGCACCAGCCGGGAGGCGCTCCGGGCCTAGCGCGGGCCCGGCGCGGCGCCGACGTGGGCCCGGCGCGGGCACCGTACGGCCCCGGCCGCGGGCGCCCGCCCCCGGACCAGGGGTGATCACGGGCGGCCCGGCGGCGCTTATTCTTGGGGCGCTGGAGACTGTGCTGCTGGACGAACCCCGCTGGACGAACCGGAGAGTGCCCCCGATGCGCGTGTACGTGCCCACCACCCTGGCCGGCCTGGCGGCGGCGCACGAGGGCGGCGCCCTGGACCAGTCCGCCGCGTACGCGGTGACGCCCGCGCTGCGCGAGTGGTACGTCAGCGACGACCTGGAGGAGCTGGAGTACGCGGCGCTGAACCGGGCCGCCCAGTCCTCGCTGCGGCTGCTGGCCGCCGACCCGGGGGCCCCGCGCCGCCGGGTGGTGGTGGCGCTGGACGTGGCGGACGGGTCGGTGCGGCCGTTCCCCGGCGACGAGTACCAGGACCAGGCCTCGCTCGGCCGGGTGGTGCTGGCCGGCCCGGTGCGGCTGGCCAAGGCGGCCGCGGTGCACGCCGACGTGTCCGACGACGAGGTGGTCACGGACGTCGCGGCGGCGGTGGCGGCGGTGGCCGCGGCCGACGCCGGCGACCAGGACGCCCAGTTCACCGTGGACGGCGCCGAGGACCATGACCTGCTCTGGTTCGCGACCCAGGAGATCCCCTCCCTGCTCGGGTGAGTTCCGCCCTACCGGCGTGTCACCCGGCCGGGTTACCGTTTCACCCCGTGCACACTCACATCGTTTGGGACTGGAACGGCACGCTCTTCCACGACATGGAGGCCGTGCTCGGGGCGAGCAACGCCGCGTTCGCGACCATCGGCGTCGGGCCGATGACGCTCCAGGAGTACCGCGAGCAGTACGAGATCCCGATTCCCCGCTTCTACCAGCGCCTGCTCGGCCGGACGCCCTCCGCGGAGGAGTGGCTGAGGCTCGACGACGCGTTCCACGACCGCTACCGGGAGCTCAGCCCGTCCTGCGGGCTGACCGAGGGCGTGCGCGAGCTGTTGGACGGCTGGCGGGAGGCCGGGAACAGCCAGTCGCTGCTGTCGATGTACGAGCACGACAAGCTGGTGCCGCTGGTCGACACCTTCGGCCTGAGCAGCGGTTTCCTGCGGGTGGACGGCCGCAGCGGCCCGTCCGGCGGACAGAAGGCGGAGCACCTGACCCGGCACCTGGCCGCGCTGGGCGAGCGGGTGGACCCGGCCCGTACGGTGCTGATCGGCGACGCCGCGGACGACGCCCTGGCGGCGCTGGGCGCGGGCGCCCACGCGGTGCTCTACACCGGTGGTTCGCACACCCGGGAGAAGCTGGAGCCGGTCGGCGTCCCGGTGGTGGACAGCCTGGCCGAGGCGGTCGAGCTGGCGGGCCGGATCACGGGCTGAACCCCGGGGCCCGCCCGGAAGGGGCGGGACGGGATACCGGCGGACGTGGCGGGCGCCACGTCCGCCGTCCGCGTGTCTGAGCGGGCGGATCGCGCCCCGGCTGGTCAGGCTGGTGTCACACCCGACCAGCCCCAGGACGGAGCCCGCCATGCCCATCGACGCAGTCACCGAGGTGCCGGTCCCGGTCAACGAGCCGGTGCGGGCGTACGCGCCCGGCAGCCCGGAGCGGGACCGGCTGGTGCGGCGGCTGGACGACCTGGCGGCCGAGCAGGTCCCGCTGCCGATGACGATCGGCGGCGAGCAGCGCTTCGGCGGCGGCGAGCGGATCGAGGTGGTGCAGCCGCACCACCACGCCGCCAAGCTGGGCGTGCTCGGCAACGCCACCCGGGAGGACGCCCGGGCGGCGGTGGACGCGGCGCTGGCCGCCGGCCGGCAGTGGCGCTCGCTCTCCTTCGACGACCGCGCGGCGGTCTTCCTGCGCGCCGCCGACCTGCTGGCCGGTCCCTGGCGGGAGACGCTCAACGCGGCCACCATGCTCGGCCAGTCCAAGACCGCGCAGCAGGCGGAGATCGACTCCGCCTGCGAGCTGATCGATTTCTGGCGGTTCAACGTGGGGTTCGCCCGGCAGATCCTGGCGGACCAGCCGATCTCCTCGCCCGGCGTGTGGAACCGCACCGACCACCGCCCGCTGGAAGGTTTCGTCTACGCGGTCACCCCGTTCAACTTCACCGCGATCGCCGGCAATCTGCCGACCGCCCCCGCGCTGATGGGCAACACCGTGGTCTGGAAGCCCGCGCCGACCCAGACCCTGGCCGCGTACCACCTGATGCGGCTGCTGGAGGCGGCCGGCCTGCCGCCCGGGGTGATCAACCTGGTGACCGGCGACGGCCTCCAGGTCTCCCCGGTGGTGCTCGCCGACCCGGCGTTCGCGGGGCTGCACTTCACCGGCTCCACCGCCACCTTCCGCTCCCTGTGGCAGACCGTCGGCGCCAACATCGGCGGCTACCGCACGTACCCGAGGATCGTCGGCGAGACCGGCGGCAAGGACTTCCTGCTGGCCCACCGCTCGGCCGACCCGGAGATCCTGAGGACCGCGCTGATCCGCGGCGCCTTCGAGTACCAGGGCCAGAAGTGCTCGGCGCTCTCCCGCGCCTACCTGCCGCGCAGCCTCTGGCAGCGGATCAAGGACGACTTCCTGGCCGAGGTGGACGCGCTCGCGGTGGGCGACGTGACCGACCTGTCCAACTTCATGGGCGCCCTGATCGACCGGCGCGCCTTCGAGAAGAACCGGGACGCCATCGATCGGGCGAAGGCCGATCCGACGATCGAACTGGCGGCCGGAGGACAGTACGACGACGCGATCGGCTGGTTCGTCCGGCCGACCGTGCTGGTCTCCTCCGACCACCGGGGCGAGATCTTCCGGACCGAGTACTTCGGTCCGATCCTCGCCGTCCACGTCTACGAGGACTCCCGCTGGGACGACGTGCTGCGCCGGGTCGACGCCGGCGCCCCGTACGGCCTGACCGGCTCGGTGATCGCGCAGGATCGTTACGCCATCGCGCAGGCCGTCGAGGAGCTGCGGTTCACCGCGGGGAACTTCTACATCAACGACAAGCCGACCGGCGCGGTGGTCGGCCAGCAGCCCTTCGGCGGCGGCCGGGCCTCCGGCACCAACGACAAGGCGGGCGCCGCGCAGAACCTGCTGCGCTGGACCTCGGCCCGGTCGATCAAGGAGACCTTCGTCCCGCCGACCCACCACGGCCACCCGCACATGGGCTGAGAGTGAACACCGGGCTCCGGTTTGGACATGCTGTCCAGGACGGACCCGACTTCCTGCGGGTTTGCGCCGACCTGTCCCTGTCCACCTTCGATTGATCCGGTTAGGCTGGCTGGCGTCGTCGGGTGGCTGCAGGACGAACGGAACGTCCTACCCGCTGGGAGGGCGTTTCATGCGTGCCATGAGCCCCTTTCAGTCGGATGGTGCGGCAGGATTGCGGTGACCCGTCGGTGTACATCCACACACCACCGAGTCACGCAACGGCGCGCGACAGGAGCCAAGAAGTCATGCAGACCAAGCTGGACGCAGCCAAGGCCGAACTGCTCAAGAAGGCAGCCGCAGCCGCTGAGAACAGCCAGGTGGGGGGAGCGGCGCCGGGGGAGGGTCTGAGCAACGGCGCTCTGACCGCGTACCTGCACCACTACTACCTCCACACCGCGCCCGACGACCTGGTCGACAGAGACCCGGTCGACGTGTACGGCGCGGCCGCCTCCCACTACCGCCTGGGCCTCAAGCGCCCGCAGGGCACCGCCGAGGTGCGGGTCCACACCCCCTCGGTCGAGGAGAACGGCTGGTCCTGCGGCCACACCGTGGTCGAGGTCGTCACGGACGACATGCCCTTCCTGGTCGACTCCGTCACCAACGAGCTGTCCCGCCAGGACCGCGCGATCCACGTCGTGATCCACCCCCAGCTGGTCGTCCGCCGCGACATCACCGGCAAGCTGCTGGAGATCCTGGACGTCGACGCCTGCTCCCGCAGCCAGGCCGCCGGCACCGAGTGGCCCGCCGACGCGACCGTCGAGTCGTGGATGCACATCGAGGTCGACCGCGAGACCGACCGCGAGGACCTGCGCGCCATCGAGGCCGACCTGCGCCGCGTGCTCGGCGACGTCCGCGAGGTCGTCGAGGACTGGGGCAAGATGCGCGAGAGCGCGCTGCGCCTGGCCGACGAGCTGGCCGAGGAGCCCCCGGCCGGCCTGCCCGAGCAGGAGGTCGGCGAGGCCTGGGAGCTGATGCGCTGGCTCGCCGACGACCACTTCACCTTCCTCGGCTACCGCGAGTACGACCTGGTCGAGCACGAGGGCGAGGAGGTCCTCAAGGCCGTCGCCGGGACCGGCCTCGGCATCCTGCGCTCCGACCCGCACAGCCACGACGACGCCCACCACGCCGTCAGCGAGGCCTTCGGCCGGCTCTCCGCGCCGGTGCGCGCCAAGGCCCACGAGAAGAAGCTGCTCGTCCTGACCAAGGCCAACAGCCGGTCCACCGTGCACCGCCCGGCCTACCTGGACTACGTCGGCGTGAAGAAGTTCAACGCCGCCGGCGAGCCGGTCGGCGAGCGCCGCTTCCTCGGCCTGTTCTCCTCCGCCGCCTACACCGAGTCGGTCACCCGCATCCCGGTCGTGCGCCGCAAGGTCCAGGAGGTGCTGGAGGACTCCGGCTTCTCCAGCGAGAGCCACGACGGCCGCGACCTGCTCCAGATCATGGAGACCTTCCCGCGGGACGAGATCTTCCAGACCCCGGCCTCCGAGCTGCTCTCCATCGCGACGAGCGTGCTCTACCTCCAGGAGCGCCGCAAGCTGCGGCTGTTCCTGCGCCAGGACGAGTACGGGCGCTACTTCTCGGCGTTCATCTACCTGCCGCGCGACCGCTACACCACGCGCATCCGGCTGCTGATCACCGACATCCTCAAGGAGGAGCTGAACGGCGCCACCATCGACTACACGGTGTACGCCACCGAGTCGGTGCTGACCCGTCTGCACTTCGTCGTCCGGGTCGCCCCGGGCACCGCGCTGCCGCACCTCAGCGACACGGACATCGAGCGGATCGAGAACCGGCTGGCCGAGGCCGCCCGGTTCTGGATGGACGGCTTCCACGACCAGCTGCACACCGAGCTGGGCGAGGAGCGGGCCGCCGAGCTCGGCCACAAGTACGCCAACGCCTTCCCCGACGGCTACCGCGCCGACTTCCCGCCGCGCACCGCCGTCGCCGACATCAAGCAGATCGAGTCGCTGCACGGCGAGGGCGACTTCCGCCTGAACCTGTACCAGCCGGTCGGCGCCGGCGACGACGAGCGCCGCTTCAAGATCTACCGGGTCGGCGGCCCGATCTCGCTGACCGAGGTCCTGCCGGTGCTCCAGCGCCTGGGCGTCGAGGTGCTGGACGAGCACCCGTACGCGCTGCGCCGCTCCGACGGCAGCACCGCGTGGGTCTACGACTTCGGCCTGAAGCTGCGCGAGGCCACCGAGCTCACCGACGAGGCCCGCGAGCGCTTCCAGGAGACCTTCGCCGCCACCTGGACCGGCAAGGCCGAGAACGACGGCTTCAACGAGCTGGTGCTGACCGCCGGGCTGACCTGGCGCCAGGCGATGATGCTGCGCGCGTACGCCAAGTACCTGCGCCAGGCGGGCTCCACGTTCTCCCAGGACTACATGGAGGACGCGCTCCGCAACAACACCCACTCCACCCGGCTGCTGGTCAACCTGTTCGAGGCCCGGCTGAGCCCGAGCCACCGCGCGGGCGCCCTGGAGCTGACCGAGGGCATCCTGGAGGAGCTGTCCGGCGCCCTCGACGAGGTCGTCTCGCTGGACGAGGACCGCATCCTGCGCTCCTTCCTGAACCTCATCAAGGCCACCCTGCGGACCAACTTCTTCCAGCACGCCGCCTCCGGCGAGTGGCACTCCTACGTGTCGATGAAGTTCGACCCGAAGGCCATCCCGGACCTGCCGGCCCCGCGCCCGGCGTTCGAGATCTGGGTCTACTCGCCGCAGGTCGAGGGCGTCCACCTGCGCTTCGGCAAGGTCGCCCGCGGCGGTCTGCGCTGGTCCGACCGGCGCGAGGACTTCCGCACCGAGATCCTGGGCCTGGTCAAGGCGCAGATGGTCAAGAACACCGTCATCGTCCCGGTCGGCGCCAAGGGCGGCTTCGTCGCCAAGCAGCTGCCGGACCCGGCGGTCGACCGCGACGCCTGGCTGGCCGAGGGCGTCTCCTCGTACAAGACCTTCATCTCGGCGCTGCTCGACATCACCGACAACCTGGTCGGCGGCGAGGTCGTGCACCCGGCCGACGTGGTCCGCCACGACGAGGACGACACCTACCTGGTCGTCGCCGCCGACAAGGGCACCGCGACCTTCTCGGACATCGCCAACGGCGTCGCCGAGTCCTACGGCTTCTGGCTGGGCGACGCGTTCGCCTCCGGCGGCTCGGCCGGCTACGACCACAAGGGCATGGGCATCACCGCCCGCGGCGCCTGGGAATCGGTCAAGCGCAACTTCCGCGAGCTCGGCGTCGACACCCAGACCGAGGACTTCACCGTCATCGGCATCGGCGACATGTCCGGCGACGTCTTCGGCAACGGCATGCTGCTCAGCGAGCACATCCGCCTGGTCGCCGCCTTCGACCACCGCCACATCTTCCTGGACCCGAACCCGGAGGCGGCCTCCTCGTACGCCGAGCGCCGCCGCCTGTTCGAGCTGCCGCGCAGCTCCTGGGACGACTACGACCGGTCGCTGATCTCGGCCGGCGGCGGGGTCTTCCCGCGCAGCGCCAAGTCGATCCAGCTGACCCCGCAGGTCCGCGCCGCCCTCGGCGTGTCGGCGACCAAGCTGACCCCGGCCGAGCTGATGCGGGCCGTCCTCCAGGCCCCGGTCGACCTGTTCTGGAACGGCGGCATCGGCACCTACGTCAAGGCCTCCACCGAGACCAACGCCGAGGTGGGCGACAAGTCCAACGACGCCATCCGGGTCAACGGCGAGCAGGTCCGGGCCCGGGTCATCGGCGAGGGCGGCAACCTCGGCTGCACCCAGCTCGGCCGCATCGAGTACGCGGCCACCGGCGGCCCGGAGGGCACCGGCGGCTGGATCGACACCGACGCGATCGACAACTCGGCCGGTGTGGACACCTCGGACCACGAGGTCAACATCAAGATCCTGCTCAACCAGGTGGTCGCCGAGGGCGACATGACGGTCAAGCAGCGCAACGTCCTGCTGGCCGAGATGACCGACGAGGTCGGCCACCTGGTGCTGCGCAACAACTACGCGCAGAACGTGGTGCTGGCCAACGCCGTCGCCCAGGCGCACAGCATGGTCAACGTGCACGCCCGGATGATCAGCCGCTTCGAGTCGGCCGGCCAGCTGGACCGCGGGCTGGAGTTCCTGCCCGCCGAGCGCCAGATCCGTGAGCGCCAGCAGAACGGCCGCGGCCTCTCGCAGCCCGAGATGTCCGTCCTGCTCGCCTACACCAAGATCATCCTGGCCGAGGAGCTGCTGGCCACCGAGCTGCCGGACGACCCGTTCTTCCGCACCTCGCTGCACGAGTACTTCCCGACCGCGCTGCGGGCGAGGTTCGCCGACGCGATCGACAACCACGCGCTGCGCCGCGAGATCATCACCACGCTGATCGTCAACGACACGATCAACCGCGGTGGCTGCACCTTCGCCTTCCGCCTGAAGGAGGAGACCGGCGCGACCTACGAGGAGATCGCCCGGACGCACACCGCCGCGCGGGCCGTCTTCGACCTGGAGCCGATCTGGGCCGAGATCGAGGACCTGGACAACAAGGTCCCGGCCCGGGTGCAGACCAAGATGCGGCTGCACTCGCGGCGCCTGGTCGAGCGCGCCACCCGGTGGATGCTCAACAACCGCCGCCAGCCGCTCGACATCGCCGGCACCATCGAGTTCTTCCACGACCGGGTCAACCAGGTCTGGGCGTCGCTGCCCAAGCCGCTCCGTGGCGAGGACCTGACCTGGTTCGAGTCGATCTACGGCGAGCTCGCCGCGGCCGGCGTGCCGGAGGAGCTGGCCACCCGGATCGCCGGCCTCTCCTCGGTCTTCCCGACCCTGGACGTCGCCGAGGTCGCGGACCGCTCCGGCAAGGACGTCGCCGAGGTCGCCGACCTCTACTACGACCTGGGCGACCGGCTCCAGATCTCGCACCTGCTCGACCGCATCATCGAGCTGCCCCGCACCGACCGCTGGTCGTCGATGGCCCGGGCCGCGATCCGCGAGGACCTCTTCGCGGCGCACGCGGCGCTGACCGCCGACATCCTGGCCTGCGGCCCCGAGGGCGCCACCCCGGAGGAGCGGTACACCGCCTGGGCCGAGCTCAACGCGACCCTGCTGAACCGCGCCAAGAGCACCCTCGACGACATAAGGGGTTCGGACAACTACGAGCTGTCCAGCCTCTCGGTCGCGATGCGCGTCATCCGCACCCTGCTGCGCACCGGTTCGATGCGCTGACGGACGGCTGTACCGGAGGGGCCCGCGTCCACGGACGCGGGCCCCTTCCGCATGTCCGGCCGCCCGCCCGGAGGGCCGTCCGACGGCCCACCGGAGAAGTCGTCCGGAGGTCCGTCCTGAGGTCCGTCAATTCCGGAGCGTGACAGCGGAATCACGCTGCGCGCGAATCGAAGTGTGGTCGGGATGTGTCCCTATGGTTAACGCGGCGTCACGAATGCCGCCATTTCTTGTCAGAGTTCCCAGCAAGTCGTGGAATTTCGCCCCAACTGCCCTTTTTGCTATCTGTTCTGACATGGCATGAGGTGCAGTAGGCTGACTCCGCGATAGGCGTCGCCGCAGGTCTCGTACCGGAACGCACTTCGATGTGGTGTGACATCGGGTGCCTTTCGGAGAGGTTCAGGCCGCCAGTCCCATTCGCGTTCCGGGGCCCGGACCGGCCCCACGCGATGCCACCTGAAGAGAGTTTCATGACGTCATTTGTGCAGGAACCCTTTTTCTGGGTCTTCATCGTGGTGATGCTCGTATCCGTCGGAGCGGCCCTCCAGGCCCGCCGGACGAACCTCGCCCTGCGACGGCGCAACGCCTCGCTGGAGGAGGAGAGCGCCCTGGCACAGCGGCAGCGCGAGGAACTCGCCGTGCTGCACGACCGCCTGCAGGGCCAGCACGCCTCCGAGCTGACGGCCGTCCGCCGGGACGCCGAGGAGGACACCAAGGCCGTCCTCAAGGCGGCGATGCGGACGCTGCAGGGCTTGGCCGACGAGCAGCAGATCGTCATCGACAAGGTGCAGCGGAAGTACGGCGACAGCCCGCAGATCCTCGCCGACCTGATGACGATCGACCACACCAACAGCCAGTTCGGTCGGCGTGCCCAGGGCATCGCGGTGCTCTGCGGCGGCTGGTTGGGCCGCCGTGAGAGCGTCGCCTCGGTCTTCGACGTGGTCCGCAGCGCCCAGGGCCGGATCCGGCACTTCGACCGGGTGCGGATCCACTCCCGGGTCAGCGTCTCGCTCGCCAGCAAGGTCGTCGAGCCGGTCGCCGTCGTGCTGTCCGAGCTGCTCGCCAACGCGACCAACTACTCCGCCCCGGACACCCCGGTGGAGGTCAGCGTCCAGGCCGTCCCCACCGGCGTCTGCCTGATCATCGACGACGCCGGCCTCGGCATGGGCCAGGAGGAGAAGGACCGCGCGTCGCTGCTCCTGAACCCGGGCGCGCCGATCAGCCTCACCAGCCTGGGCAACCCCCCGAAGTTCGGCTTCGCCGTCTCCGGCATGCTGGCCGCCCGCTACGGCTTCCGGGTCTCCGTCGACTCCGTCTCCCCGTACGGGGGCGTGCGGGCCGTGGTGCTGCTGCCGGCCGAGCTGCTGAGCAGCGAGGTCGCGGCCCCGCCCGTCGCCGAGCACACCGACTACCCCGACTACCAGGCCGCGCCGGTGGAGCAGCCCGCGCAGGCCTGGGCGCCGGGTGCCGGCCAGCGGCTCGTGTCGCTGTCCGAGCCGACGGCGCCCCTGGCCCCGGTGCCGACGCCGTACGCGGCGACGGCGGGACCGGAGACGACAGCGGACGGACTGCTGCCCCGGCGCCGCCGCCAGCGTCCCGTGTCGGTCGTCCCCACCCCGCAGGAGCCCGGTCCCGGTCGGGCCGAGGATCCGCGGGGCACCGGCCAGTACACGCCGTCCCGCCTCGGCGCGTTCCAGCGCGGCACGCTGTCCGGGCGCAACACCATGACCACGGAAGGAACCGAGATCCAGTGAGCCGCGATCTTTCCTGGGTGCTCAACGACGTACTCCAGGTACCGGGCGCCCGGCACGCTATCCTCGTCTCCGCCGACGGCCTCCTGCTCGAACGGTCCAGCGAGATCGGCCGTGACGAGGCGGAGACCAACGCCGCCGCGATGAGCTCGATGCAGTCGCTGAGCCGCGCGGTCGCCCCGTTCGTCGGCGGCGGCGCCGGGGTCTGGCGCCAGACCCTCCTGGAGTACGACCACGGCTGGATCTTCCTGATCGCGGCCGGCAGCGGCGCGTACCTGGCCGCCTCCACCGCCCCCGACGTCGACATGGAGGCGATGTCCTTCCGGATGCAGCAGCAGGTGGGCGCGCTCGGACGGGCGATGTCGGCGGCGCCGCGCCAGAGCACGCTCAGCGGCTCATGACGACCGGCGGCGAGGAACAGCGGGTCTCCGGCGGCTTCATCCGCTCCTACGTCATCACCGGTGGGCGCGCGTTACCGAGTGCGGACGACCTGTCTCTGATCACCCTGGTCACCATCGCGCCCGAGCAGGACCTCCCCGCGCTGCCGAGCCCGGAGACCCGGGCGATCTGGGAGCTGTGCTCCGGCGGCTACCTCTCGGTGGCCGAGGTCGCGGCCCGGCTGGAGCTGCCGGTGGGGGTCGTGAGGCTGCTGCTGACGGACCTGATCCGTGAGGGGCGGCTGCTGCGGCGGTCGGCCCCGCCCCCGGCCCAGGCCCCGGACCCGAGACTTCTAGAGAAGGTACTGCATGGACTTCAACGCCGGTTCGCCTGAGGACATCTACGTCCCGGGCGCGGTGACGACCGCTGTCAAGATCCTGGTCGTGGGGCACTTCGCGGTCGGCAAGACGACGCTCATCGGGGCCCTGTCGGAGATCGCCCCGCTGAGCACCGAGGAGAGCATGACGCAGGCGTCCATCCGCGTCGACGACCTCCGCGGGGCGCCGGACAAGAAGACCACGACCGTCGCCCTGGACTTCGGCCGGCTGACGCTCGGCGACGACCTGGTGCTGTACCTGTTCGGTACGCCGGGCCAGCAGCGGTTCATGCAGCTCTGGGAGGACATGGCGCGGGGGGCGCTGGGGGCGCTGCTGCTGGCCGACCCGACCCGCCTCGCGGACACCTTCCCCGTCATCGACCTGATCGAGCAGTACGGCCTGGAGTACGCGGTCGCGGTCAACAGCTTCGACCGGGAGAGCGGGTACACCGAGGACCAGCTGCGCGAGGCGCTCGACCTGCTGCCGCACACGCCGGTGGTGTTCTGCGACGCGCGGGACCAGCGCTCCTCGGCCAACGCCCTGCTGACGCTCGTCCGGCACCTGCTCGACCGCGCCTCCTGACCTCCCCACGGCTCCTCCCTCCCCCACGCCTTCCTCCCCTCACGTCTCCCGGGTCCCGCACCCGCCCGGGGCCTCCTCCAAGGAACGACCCATGGAATCTCTGCAGCGACCCGTACCGCAGTCGCCTCCGCCGGGCTGCCCGATGCACGCCGGCGTGAGCACGCCGCTCTACGGGGAGATGTTCTCGGCCGACCCCGGCGCGGTCTACGACAAGCTGCGCGCCAACGGCCCGGCCGCGCCGGTGGAGTTGGCGCCGGGGGTGGACGCCACCCTGGTCACCTCGCACGAGGCCGCGCTGCGGGTGCTGCAGAACCCGGGCATGTTCGCCCGGGACTCGCGGCGCTGGGCGGCGCTGAACGAGGGCCGGGTGCCGATGGACAGCCCCGTCCTGCCGATGATGTTCTACCGGCCCAACTGCCTCTTCACGGACGGCGCCGAGCACCTGCGGCTGCGCAAGGCCGTCACCGAGAGCCTGGACCGGCTCAACGACAACCGGCTCAACCGGCACGTCGAGCGGATCGCCGGCTACCTGATCGACCAGTTCAGCGCGCTGGGCCGGGCCGACCTGCTCAACGACTACGCCAAGCTGCTGCCGCTGCTGCTGTTCAACCAGCTGTTCGGCTGCCCGGCCGACATCGGCGACCGGCTGACCCGCAGCATGTCCGCGCTCTTCGACGGCCTCGACGTGATCCAGGCCAACGAGGAGCTGACCTCCTGCCTGATGGACCTGGTCGCGCTGAAGCGCCGCCAGCCGGGCGACGACATCACCTCCTGGCTCATCCAGCACCCGGCCGGGCTGCGGGACGAGGAGCTCAAGGACCAGCTGGTCATGCTGATGGGCGCCGGCGTCGAGCCCGAGCGCAACCTCATCGGCAACGCGCTGCTCCTGCTGCTGTCCGGCGAGGGCGGTGCCGGACTGCGCATCGAGGACGCCCTCGACGACGTGCTGTGGAACAACCCGCCGATCGCCAACTACGCGACGCACTACCCGATGCAGGACCTCAACCTGGGCGGCGTCCCGATGGACGCCGGCAGCCCGGTGGTGATCAGCTTCGCCGCCGCCAACAGCGACCCGGTGCTGACCGACGCCCGACTGACCCTCAGCAAGGGGGCCCACCTGGCCTGGGGCGCCGGCCCGCACGCCTGCCCGGCCAAGTCCCCGGCCCAGCTGATCGCCCTGAGCGCGATCGAGTGCCTGCTCAACGCGCTCCCGGACGTCACGCTCGCGGTGCCCGCGGAGAGCGTCGAGTGGCGGCCGGGCCCGTTCCAGCGCGGCCTGGTCTCGCTGCCGGTGCGGTTCAGCCCGGTGGCCGCCCGCACCGCGGGGCCGGCCGTGGGCGCGGACACCGCCCCTGCTCCCGCACCCGCGCAGGCCGCCGCCGAGCAGGTGCAGGCGTACCCGCAGGCCGCCGCCGGTCCGGCCCGGGCCCCGCAGAAGAAGGGCTGGTGGAGCTCCTTCCTGGACGTCTTCCGGGTCTGAGGCGTCCCGGGCTCCGGGCTCCCGGCCCGACCCGCCGTCGTGGGCCGTCCGGCCACCGGCTGTTCGGTCACGGGCCGTTCGGTCACCGGCCGTTCGGTCACCGGCCGTTCGGTCACGGGCCGTCCGGTCACGGGCCGTTCGGGTACCAGCCGTTCGGTCACCGGACGTTCGGTCACCGCGAGGTGAACGGCGTGCGACGACGGTGCAGTACGTGATGGGGGCAACACGGATCGACGCTTGAGCGCGCTGGTGCTGGGTAGTACGCCGCCGTACTGCCCGCCCGCGTGTTGAAGGAGCCCGTGTGACCGCCATGTTGGAAGCCCGCCCCGCGGAGTCGGAGCACCCTGACGGCAGGGTCGACCGCCGTGCCGCCGTCCCGCTGCTGCGGAGGCTGCGGTCGGCCGAGGGGCTCGCCGACCCGAGCCCGGTCTACGACGGGCTGCGGGCGCTCGGGGACCTCGTCCCGGCGCCCTGGGGCGGCTACCTGGTCACCGGTTACGAGGCCTGCGACCAGGTCCTGCGCGGCAGGACCTGGCTCGTCCCCGACTTCGCCTGGCAGGAGCGGCAGACCGGGACGGAGCGCTGGGAGGCCGTCGCCACCCAGGAGATGAGCCGCACCCTCTCCCGCCTCAACGCCCCCGAGCACACCCGGCAGCGGCGCAGCCTCGGCAGCCTCTTCGACCGCAACACCCTCCGGGACATGACGCCGCGGATCGAGGCCGACGCCAGCGAACTGCTCGACCGCCTGGCCGAGCGAATACAGGCGGACGGCGAGGCGGACTTCGCCTCCGTGGTCAGCGAGCAGCTGCCGATCGGCACCATCGGGCGCTGGCTGGACATCCCCCGCGCGGACTACCCGCACATCCTGACGATGACCCACAACCAGGTGCACGCCCAGGAAC
This sequence comes from Kitasatospora sp. SC0581, assembly GCF_048159585.1. NCBI lineage: Bacteria > Bacillati > Actinomycetota > Actinomycetes > Kitasatosporales > Streptomycetaceae > Kitasatospora > Kitasatospora sp. SC0581. Next base: position 37,204 of record NZ_JBLRWA010000012.1, read on the forward strand.
TGCTGCCCACCAAGAGCCAGCTGGCGGTCTCCGAGCAGGCCACCATGGACCTTCGCGAGTACTTCACCCGGCTCGTCCGGGAGCGCCGCGACAACGACGGCGACGACGTGATCGCCGGCTGGATCCGCACCTGGGACGCGCTGGAGTCCGACCCCGAGGCCACCGACCGGATGGTCTACCAGCTCACCATGTTCGTCACCATCGCCTCGCTGGAGACCACGGCGACGCTGCTCTCCTCGCTGGTGTGGCAGCTGCTGCGGTCGCCCGGGACGTGGGAGTGGCTGCGGGAGCGGCCCGAGCACATCGACGAGGCGATCGACGAGGCGCTGCGCTACGACCCGCCGATCCGCGTCAACAGCCGCGTCGCGGGCGAGGACACCGTGCTGGCCGGAACGTTCCTCCCCAAGGACACCATGGTCCACGTGATGTACGGCGCGGCCAACCGCGACCCGCGACGCAACCCGGACCCGCACGCCTTCGACCCGCTCCGCCGGGGCACCCACCTCACCTTCGGCGGCGGCGCCCACTACTGCCTCGGCGCGGGCCTGGCCCGGCTGGAGGCGAGGGCCCTGATCGGTCAACTGCTGGAGCGCTTCCCGACGCTGCGGGCGGTGAGCCCGCCGGAGCACGCGCCCCGGATGGTCTTCCACCGGGTGACGTCCCTGAGAGTGTCCGCATGAACGTCTCCCCGCAGGCTCCCCAGTACCCCCCGTACGCGATGCAGCCGCCGCCGTACGTCCCGCACCCCTCGACGACGACCGGATGGTACCCGCCGGCCCCTCAGTCGGCGCCGGTCCCGCAGTCCCCGCCGGTCCCCGAAGGCGCTCCCGCTCCCGAAGGCGCTCCCGCTCCCGAAGCCGCGGTGGTCCCCGAACCCGCGCCCGCCCGTACGGTCCGTTCCGAGCTCCGGGGCGCGGTGCTCCACGTCGAGCTGGACAGCCCGGGGACGGGGAACGCCGTCACCTCGGCCATGCTGGACGAACTCCTCGCCCTCCTCGCCGTCCCCGACCCGGCCGTGCGGGTGATCGTGCTCTCCGCGGCCGGCCGCGACTTCTGCCTCGGCGGCGACCGCGACGAACTCCTCGCGGGCCTGGACGAGGACCCGACCGGCGGCCGCATACGGGCCTACGGGGACAAGGCCCGCCGGGTCTGCGACGCCCTCGTCAACAGCCCCGCCGTCACCATCGCCCGGGTCCAGGGCCGGGCGACCGGTGCCGGCTTCGCCCTGGCGCTCGCCTGCGACCTGCGGGCCGGCGCCGACAACGCCGTCTTCCGGCTGCCCGAACTGGCCCTGGGCCTGCCCGTCGCCTGGGGCGGCCTGCTGCCCCGGCTGCTGCACGAGGTCGGCGCGGCCCGGGTCCGCGAGATCATCCTCACCGGCCGCCCGGTCGGCGCGGTGGAGGCGCGGGAGCTCGCCATCCTGCAGCGGGTCGTCCCCGAGCAGGAGCTGGACGAGGCGGTGGCCGAGTGGGCCCGGCCCATCACGCGCCGCTCCGAGGCCGCCCTGCGGGTCACCAAGACGCTGCTCGCCTCCCACGCGTCGGCCACCCGGCTGGCCGACGCCGCCGTGCTGGACTCCGAGCTGATGGCCTCCGTCCTGGCCGCCGCCCACTACACCCGGAGCCTGGCCGACCGGGGGCCGGCCTCCTGACCGGTGCGTGCGCGAAGGGGCCCGCGTCCTCGGACGCGGGCCCCTTCCGTGCGTGGGGGAGCCGGTTGTCGATCGTGCCCGCACGTTCGCTACCGTGTGCGGTCGACGAAGGAGAGATGATCATGGTGGGGACGACGCGCGGCGGGCGCGTGGCCGGGGCCGTACTGACGACGGCGCTGGTCATGGCCGGAGCGGCGGCCTGCGGGGGAGACGGGGGCGGCGCTGCCGAGGCGGCGGCCAGTACACCGCCGCAGCCGTTCGGCGCCGCCGGCTACCGCGGGCTCCAGCTCTCGATGACCAAGGAGGAGGCGCTCACCTCCGGAGCCCTGGAGCCGTCGCCGGTCTCGCTGCTCAACGGCTGCACCGACTACGCGTACAAGGGCGGCCCGGCGCCGGACCCGGTCCGGATGGCGGCCGAGGCGGAGGTCCGTACGAAGGCCGACAAGGCCCTGGCCAGGATCGACGAGATCAAGGCGGCCAGGAAGCCGCTCGCGTCCCCGCCGTCCGGGGCCTCGTCGAAGGAGCTGCAGGAGTACCTCGCGGGCCTTCGGGAGCAGCTCGACCAGACCGAGGCGGGGCGGCGGGAGATGGCCGTGCTCTACAAGGACCTGGACCTCCTCGGGCCCGCCCGCAAGAACCGGGACCAGGCCTTCCTGGCCACCGGCCGGGTCAACTTCGGCACCGAGGGCCTGCGCCAGCTGGTCGCCCCGGCGGGCGCCCGCACCGCCGAGGGCATCGGCGCCGGCTCGACGGAGGAGGAGCTCAAGCGCGCCTACGAGGGCAGGGACCTCAAGCCGATCAAGGAGGGCGGTTACGAGCTCCCGTCCGAGAGCGGCAGCGGCGGCCCGGACTGGTTCTACGAGTTCACCATGGCCGACGGCAAGGTCGCCGGGCTCGCCCTGGTGAAGCACAACACCTACTGCGCCTGAGAAACCGGTTGTGGATCGTGGCCGCACCCTCGGTACGGTGACCCTCGAAAGATCATGTGGGGGTTTGTGACATGGGGAAGAACCGGGCCACGGTCCGCGCGGTGGGCGTGGGCATCTCGGTAGTACTGCTGGCCGCCTCGGCGGCGGCCTGCTCGTCCGACGACAAGAAGGACTCGGCGAAGGCCGGGGGCGCCGCCGCGGCACCCTCGGCGGCGCCCACGACGAAGGGCCCGGAGGCCTTCGCGGCGGCCGGGTACCAGGGGATCAAGCCGGGCATGGCCAAGGACGCCGGGCTGGCCACCGGCGCCCTGGAGGCGTCACCGGTCTCGCTGCTCGGCGGCTGCACGGACTTCGTCTACAAGGGCGGACCGGCGCCGGACCAGGCCCGGATGGCCGCCGAGGCGGCCACCGAGGCCCGCTACAAGGACCTCAGCGCCAAGGCCGACGCGGCCAGTGGGAAGGCGCCCGCCCCGGCGGGCACCCTGCCGCCGAACGCCTCCGCCAAGGACGCGGCGGCCGCCGCCGCGGGCTCGGCCGCCGGGGCCAAGGACTCGGCCGCCGCCGCCAAGCTGATCGCCGACTCGACGATGGCCCTGGTCGACCTGAGGGTGGCGCAGGAGGCCAAGGACAAGGCGTACCTGACCACCGGCCGGGTCTCCTTCGCGGAGGCGGGCCTGCGCGAGCTGGCCGCCCCGGCGGAGGCGAGGACGGCCGAGGGCATCGGCGCCGGCTCCACCCTGGAGGCGCTCCAGCAGGCGTACGGCGCCAAGGGCCTCCAGCAGGACAAGAGCGGCAGGTACGTGCTGCCGGTCGAGGGGCAGCCGGGCTGGCAGTACGAGTTCACGGTGGACGCCGGGAAGGTCGCCGGGATGGCCGCGGTGAACCGCGACATCAAGTGCGCCTGACCGTCTGATCGTCCGACCGGTCGACGAGGGCCCCGCCGAACCGTCCGGTTCGGCGGGGCCCTCTGCCGTGCTCCGGCGGGAACCCGGCGGCCCGTGCGGACAGGTGGGGGTGTGGAACTGTCACAGCGGGCGCGATTGAGGAGCGGCGACCAGTGGGCGTTCGGGGAGCTGTTCGATGAGACGGCGGACGATCTGTACCGGTACGCGGTGCGGGTGGTGGGGGACCGGGCCGCGGCGGAGGACGTCGTCCAGCTGACGTTCCTCGAAGCGTGGCGCCTGCGCGGCCGGTTGCGGGAGGACGACGGGCCGGTGCGGCCCTGGCTGTTCGGGATAGCCGCCCAGGTCCTGCGCAACACGACCCGGGCGGCCCGGCGGCACCGGGCGGCGCTGGCGCGGCTGCCCGAGCGGGGCGTCCTGCCGGACTTCGCCGAGGAGCTGGCCGGGCGGCTCGACGACGACGCCCGGCTCGCCGCCGTCCGGCGGGCGCTGGGCGGGCTGCGGAAGGCGGAGCGCGAGGTGTTCGGCCTCTGCGTCCTGGCGGGCCTGGACTACGTGAGCGCGGCCGAGGCACTCGGGGTGCCGATCGGCACGGTGCGCTCCCGGCTCTCGCGCGCCCGCACCAAGCTGCGCGCGCTGGTGGACGAGGAGCTCCGGGGCGGGCGGGAACCCGCTCCGGACACCGGACAGGTACGGGGTGGCCGCACCGAAGCGGCCAGGTCGACGACACCGGGGAGGACCCGATGAGTCCGATGAATCCGATGAACGAGGACGAACTGCTGCCACCGCCCACGGGGCCGGGGCTCCCCGCCGACCGCCGGCGGCAGCTGCGGGGGCACCTGATGAGCGAGTTCGCGCGCGGGCCGGCGGCCGCGCCCCGGCGGAAGCGGCTCGGCTGGGTGGCCCTGCCCGCGCTGGCGGGCGGCCTGGCGCTGTCCCTGGTGCTGGCCGGCGGGCCGACCGAGCGGGGCGCCGACCCCACGCGGCCGGTCGCGGCCGTGGTCCTGGACCGCGCGGCGCGGGCCGCCGAACAGCAGCCCGCCCCGGCGGCGCGCGGGGACCAGTTCGTCTACGTGAAGAGCCTGGACAACTGGGCGAAGTCGCAGGGCGAGGCGCCGCAGACCCGGGAGCTCTGGACGTCCGTTGACGGCAGCAAGCGGGGACTGCTGCTCGTGGACGGGCACCTGCCGAACCCCGGAGGAAGCGACGAGCACGGGGAGGCCGAACCCGTGCCGAACGCCGGGAGGTTCGGCAGCTACGCCTACGTCGCCGCCCTGCCGACCGACCCGGATGCGCTGCTGGCCAGGATCCACGCGGACACCGAAGGCCACGGGCCCGGCCCCGACGAGGAGGCGTTCAGGACCGTCGGCGACCTCCTGCGCGACCAGATCGCCCCACCGGCCGTCAGCGCTGCGCTCTACCGGGCGGCCGCGAAGATCCCCGGCGTCAGGGTGATCGACTCGGTGACCGACGCGGCAGGCCGCCCCGGCATCGCGGTCGCGCGCCGGGACAGCGGTGCGAGGGTCGAGGTCCAGTGGATCTTCGACAGCACCGACTACACCTACCTCGGCGAGCGCAGCGTCGCCGTCACCGACGGCGCGACCTTCAGGAAGGGCGACATCACCAGCCAGATGGCCGTCCTCGCCCGCGCCGTCGTCGACCAGCCCGGCACCCGTCCCTGAGGAGAGGCGCGCTTCTGCGGGCGGCGATGGTGCGATGGAAGGTCAGCTGCCCAGCGCCACGGCGGACGGCGACTGCCACCCCCGTAGGGCGGCGCGGGCGCGGGCGACGCCTCCGGGGGTGGCGGGCGCGCCGGTGCCGACGGCGACGGTTCTCGTGCCGAGGCCCGCGCAGGCGCGGCAGATGCCGGGGCGGGGTACCGGGTCGTGGCAGCGGCCGCACTCGGCGTACGGCGTCGGCGGGGGCGCGGCTCGTTCCGGCGGCAGTTTCCGTTGCAGGCGGTCCCGGAGGATCGCCACCGGGGAGTGCATCGGCTGCGGCAGTCCGGGGAGCAGGGCGTGGGCCAACTCGGCTTCGTCGCAGCCCCGTTCCAGCCATTGTGTGACGAGTGGTGCCAACGCGCGGGCCTCGGCCTCGCCGAGGCGCAGGCGGGGTTCGGGCCGGATCACCCGGAACAGGGTGGCCACGGCGGCCCGCGTCCGTTCATCCGGGAGGGTGGGTTCTTGTCCCGGGTCCTTTACGGGAGGGGTGACAGCGCGGCCGGAACTCCCTCCACCGGAGGCCGGGCGGGGGACAGCCGGTTCGGGCTGCGGGGTGTCGAAGACGTGGGCCTCGGACCGGACCGTCCCGTCGGCCATCCGGACCCTGTCGACCCGGTAGTACCCGGCGTCCTTCAGTTCCTTGAGGGCCCGTCGGATGGCGCCCCGCCCCTGCGGACTGCTGTCCGCCATCTGCCGCCCGTCCTCCCGCCACCCGTCGGGGCGGGAGAGCAGGTCGGCGAGGAGGCCACGAGCGGTGTAACTCAACCGCCGGTCCTGCAACAGGCCGTTCGGAAGCACGCTGAACGCGCGCGAATGAACGCTACGATGAATCCGCATCTGGAGTCCTTGCTCCTGGTGCCTGACCCCGGGGTGTTCCACCACCGCCGGGGTCTCCTATGTTCTGTTGATGATGCGGAAAGTAGCACAGCCACTACGAAGAGTGCGAACCGTTCGAGCGTGAAGCCCAAGCCCCCCGCACCGAGTGCGCCCCCACGCCGGGCGAGGTGTTCAGGAGTACCGAGCGAGTCGATGCGGGCCGAGGTAGTAGGACAGGGCGGCGTGCGACGGCCCGTCCGGAACCCCGCCGCTCGTCAGCAGCTTCACCACCTCGCCCTCCGGGACCCACTCCACGCGACTCGCCTCGGAGACGTCCTCGGGCTCGCCGATCCGGATGCAGTCGGTGACGTGGTAGGCGTGGAAGTGGGCGTCGCCGATGCCGGCCATGGCGTCGTACTCGGTCAACAGCTCGGCCCGGCCTGGACGCCAGCCGGTCTCCTCCTCGACCTCGCGGACGACGGCCGCCGCCGGCTCCTCGCCGGGCTCGACCCAACCGGCCGGCACCTCCCAGCCCCAGCGGCCGGTGATGAACCGGTGCCGGTAGAGAAGCAGGAACTCGCCGGCCTCGTTGGTGACGACGGCGGTGGTCGAGGAGCGGGGGTAGCGGACGACGTGGTGGTCGATCCGGCCGACACCGGGGATGTTGACGTCATCGAGCCAGACCTCGACCCACGGACTCCCGAACACCTGCCGACGCCCGAACACCTCCCACTCCACGAGCGGTCCCTCCCTCACACGCGCACCAGTTGCGTTCCCGACCCTCTCACGCGTGTGGCCTGCACGGGCACGACCGGTTCGCCGCTGGTCATGCCCTGGTCTCCCGTACCGTTCGGGCCGGTCCTCGGCCGCCCGCCATGGGGCGGGCGCGTTCGAGGAGCCCGCGCACGTGGGGGTTGCGGCGGTGCGGCCGGGTCGCGGAGAGCATCGAGCGGAAGCGGTCGTCGGCCCGGCCGGACTGGATGGTCGGATAGTCGTCCAGGGCGAGGTGCCAGTTCTGGACGGCCTCTTCCAGTCGGCCGGCTCCGAGCTGCCACTCGGCGAGCATGGCGAGAGCGCGTACGCGGGACCCGCGGTACACCGGGGGTCGGAGCTTCTCGGAGTGCTGGAGCGCGCGGATCGCGCCATCGCGGTCGCCGAGCTCGTAGTTGACCTGGGCGACGTGGTACGCGAGGGCGGCGGGATCGTAGCGGCCGACGACCTTCGCCTTCGACTCGGCCTGATCCATCGCGACTTCCGCTGTGCGCAGGTGGAGCAGGGCTCCGATCCTGTCCCCGGTCTGGGCGAGGGCGTGGGCCTGCTGGCCGGCGAGGAAGGCCCTCATGCGGGGACCGGCCTCCGGGGAAGCGGCCGAGGCGGCGTCCGCGAGCCGCAGGGCGCTGCTGCCGTGGCCGAGATTGACGGCCTGGACGCTCATGCCGCGCAGGGTGGTGCAGTACGTGAGGTGGTCGTCCGCGTGCCCGGCCAGCTCCAGCGCTTTCGTGTAGTAGCGCTGGGCCAGGGAGTCGTGGCGTTCGTCCACGGCCATGTAGCCGGTCAGGTAGCAGTGGTCGGCGGCGGCCGACAGCATGGCCTTGCGGACGTCCTCACCGGCGTCCGCCCGCAGGTACGGGGCGATCGTGTTGACCAGGAACGAGGCGGCCATCGGACGGGTCATCCGGCCGCCGAACTGGTCGTCCAGGTCGCTGATCCGCTCGGTCATCGCCGCGACCGCCTGGACCTCCGCCATGCCGATCCGCAGGTGGGGGTCGGTCCGCAGTCTCTCGAAGCGGCCCACCACGTCGGGCCAGCCGGGGATGGTGAGGGCCACCGAGTAGAGGCCGGCCGTGAGGATTCCGCGCCGGGACGGGTCCATATCGAGGCTCCCCAGGTCGATCAGCCCTGACACCGTATCCGTCGGCTGGTCAACAGGGGTAGGTGTCCCGCGGAATCCGGCCTCGACGGCGGTGATCGGCCGCTTGAGCCTCCGCGCCAGTGTCTCCAGGACGACCGGCAGGGCCTTCGCCGTAGGCGAGGTGCCGCTGAGCCAGTGGGAGACGGCCGAGGCGTCGTACTTCAGCCGCTGCCCGGTCTCGGTGCCGGTCCGGTTGACGGCCCGAGCCAAATCGCCGTTGCCCCAGGCGGCTTCGGCCATCAGTGAGGCGAGCCTGTGGTTCGGCCCACGGTCGGTTCGCACGACAGTTCCCCCTGGCAGGTGGGTTTCAAGGGTTTCAACGTCCGGGCGCGCCCCGACCATAGCCGACCGCAGGGCACGGATGTTGACTGTTCGTCATCGGCCAATCACCAGCCGTGGTGCGAATGGTCCCGTCCGCGTTCCCCTTCGAGGTGCCCCCATGCTGATGTCCCGCCGCCCCCGCATGTTCGTCGCACGCCTCGACGCGCGGACCGAATCCACGCCCCTCGCGCGGTACTTGCTCCGGGCCTACCTCTCCGGGCTGCCCTCCGGGGACCGCTACCGCGACACCGCCGAACTGCTCCTCGGCGAGCTCTTCGCCAATGCCGTCCTGCATTCCGACGCCCCCGACGACCGCCACATCGAGGTCCGCTTCGCTCTCACCGGCTCCCGCTTGCGCCTCGAAGTACACGACGCGGGCACCGGACGGCCGATCCTCCGGACCGCCGTCCCCGACGATGAGAAGGGGCGCGGTCTGTTCCTTGTCGACGAACTTGCCGAACGGTGGGGTTGCGCCCCCCGCCCTTGTGGTATCGGCAAGTTCGTCTGGGCCCATATCGCCCCCGTCACCACCCTCGCCTGAGAGCCGCTTCTTCCATGAACCTCGTCACCCTCGCCCGGCACACCCTCTCCCGTGGGGCCACCCCGGCCGCGACCTACGCCCTCCTGGCCCGCCTCGGCCACCCGCCCCTGCCCGTCGCGCGCGCCGTCTGCCTCGCCCTCGACATCCCCCACGCCGAAACCACCCGCCGCCTGGCCGAGTGCTACGACGCCCTCCTTGCCGACCCCCGGCCCGACACCGAGACCGACACCGGCGAACTCCTCGAAGCCCTCGGCGTCTTCGACGTCCCCAAGTCGCTCACCGACACCGAACTCGCCGTCGTCGAACACTTCCTCGTCGCCATCGACGCCATGGGCGGCATCCGACCGGGCCACCACCACGGCCTCCAACGCTGGTTCACCACTGGCAACCTCATCTCCGCGTACCTCTCCCTCGCCGCCGCGCATCCCCTTCCCCGCACCGGCGACCCCGCCCTCTACTGGACCACCCTCGTCACGGCCGGCGAACTCCTCGCCACCACGCTCCCCTCCGACCGCCGCATCACCTACGCCCTCACCCGCTGCCGCGCCCGCGCAACCCACCCGTAAGCACGGGAAGTCGGCCCGGCCGACTTCTCGCGCAGGAGTGGCCCGGCGCCGCTTCGGCAAGGCCGAAGCGGCGGCGGATGACGGGGTGAAGGGAGTGCTGCTCGGCGGCGGTTCCGGCGGCCCGGCCCTTCTCGGTCGGGACCGCCTGGGCCTTGTCGTCCTGGCGGGCGGGCGACCTGCGGCGAGGAGCGCGGCGGTTGTGGCTCTCCCCGCACAGGAAGTCGACCTGACGACTTCCTGTGCGGGGAGTGGTGCCTGATGCCGTTGCCGCTTCGGGTCGGCCGAAGCGGCAACGGGGTGCGAGGCGAGGTGGCCGGGGTCACCGGCCGCGTGGGAAGTCGGCCGGGCCGACTTCCCACGCACAAGGCGGCGCCCGGAGGGGTCAGCGGGCGGCGGCGCGTTGGAGGGCGCTGGCGAGGAGGGCGAGGTCGGTGGGGCCGTTGCCGAGTTCGCGGACGGGCCGGCGGGCCGGTGGGGCGCCGAGCTGGAGCGGGTCTATCGCGACGACGGTGGGCCGCAGGGTGGCGGTGCGCGGGATGCGGCCGCTGATCCGGGCGGTCTGGAAGGCGGTGACGCCGCCGTCCGGGAGGCGGAGGTAGCCGCGGCCGGGGGTGTCCTCGGGCAGGGCGGCCGCGTCGCCGAGGTGGATCAGCAGGTCGGAGTCGGCCGGGTCCTCGGTGCGCAGGGCGATCCGCAGCAGCGCGGCCTCGTCCACCTCGGTGCCGGCGCTCTCCTCCGGGCGGCCGGTGGCGACGGCGAGGTGGACGCCGAGCGGTCCGCCGCGGCGGGCGACGGCGGCCAGCGCGCGGGCGAGCGGGCGGCCGGCGGCGGAGGTGGGGGAGAGCAGGGCGTCGTAGTCGTCGACGACGACGACCAGCCGGGCGGGGGGAGCGGCGGGGCCGGTCGGGCGGGGGCCCTCCGCGCTGCGCGGCGGGATGATCCGGGGCGTGGTGGCCGCTCCGCCGCCGACGGCGGCGGGCACCGGGACCTTGGGGTGCTCGGCGTCCGCCTCCGGCCCGTCCAGGCTCTGCGCGTCCAGGATGCGGGCGGCATGCCAGGAGGCGAAGTCCAGCCCGTCGAACAGCCGTTCCCGCAGGGTGAGTTCGTCCTCCAGTGCCTCGGCCGCGAGCAGCGCGGCGCGCGGGTCGGCGGCGGCGTTCACCCGGCCGCTGACGTGCGGCAGCTCGGTGCAGCCGTCCAGTCCGTCCTGGCCGTCCGCGGTGGCCCGGCCCTCGATGATCGTGACGGCGAGCCGCCCGGGCCGCTCGGAGACGGCGAGCGAGGCGACCAGGGTGCGCAGCAGCTCGGTCTTGCCGGAGCCGCGGGCGCCGCCGATCAGCAGGTGCGGGCCGCCCGGGTCGGGGGAGGGGACGGTGAGTTCGGGGTCGGCGAGGTCGAGGGTGCAGAGCTCGTCCCGGGTGGTGCCGAGCAGGGCGGTGGCGGCGCCGATGCCGCCGGCGTGGGCGTCCCAGCGGGCGGACAGCTTGGCCGGGGTGACGGTGTCGAGCTGCAGCAGGTCGAGCAGCCGCAGCACGTCGGGCAGCGGGCCGCGGGCGGCCGGGGTGGCCTCGCGCAGCGGGGCGAGGACCCGGGCGAGCCGTTCGGCCCAGGCGTCCGAGACGGCGTCCAGCGAGACCTCGTGGAGGGTCTCCCGGCCGCGGGCGACCGGCCGGGACAGCGACAGCTGGGTGCCGACCTCGCCGGTGATCAGGGCGGTGGCGCCGAGGCCCCGGGGGAGCAGTTCGGGCTGCTCGGCGAGGCAGATCGGGAAGATGCCGACCGCCGGGCCCTGGCGCAGCAGCAGGTCGAGCGCCTGCCGGGCGGCCTCGGTGGCCGGGCGGCCGTCGACCACGACCACGGTGGCGGGGTGGCCGCCGAGGCCGCTGGGGCCGCTGAGCCGGGCGGTGAGCTCGGTCAGCCGGGCGGTGGCCTGTTCGTCGTCGAGGCCGATCAGCAGCCGGCAGTCCTGGCCGTCGACCGGGCGCAGGTGGGGCAGCCACAGGGCCCAGGCCCAGGTGTCGACGCGGTCCTCGGCGGCGCGGGCCGGGTCGGCGTCGACCACGACCAGGCTCAGCCCGGTCGGCGGGTGCAGCGCGGCGAGCTGGGCGACGACGGCGCGGGTGAGCGCGTCCAGGCGCTCGCGCGGGCCGCTGAGGCCGAGGCTGCCGGCGGTCTGCAGGTCGAGGGTGACCGGGACGGCGGGCAGCATGGTGCCGGGCGTGGTGCCGGGGCCGCCGGGGCGGTCGGCGGTGCCGAGCCGCAGGGTGAGCGCGTCGGGGTGGCCGGGGCCGCGCTCCCAGAGCCGGGGGCCGGGGCCGACGGCGTTGAGCAGCAGGGTGGCGAGGTCGGGCCAGCGTTCGCGCTGGGCGGCGGTCTGGCGCAGCCGGACCGCGGCGTGGTGGCGCTCGGCGCTCTCCTGACCGGGCGGTTCGGCGGCGCGGCCGGGCAGCAGGGAGAAGAGGCCGCGGCCGCGGCCGGGCGCGGGTTCGGGGGCGGCGGGCGGCTCGACCACGGGCGGTGCGGGCCGGACCGGCCCGGGGGCGGCGAGCTGGAGGTGGCCGTGGCCGTCCGGCAGGGCGGCGCGGACGGCTCCGGCGGCCTCGGCCGGGTCGGGGGCGGTCACCTGGAGGGTGGACTCGCCGATCCGCAGCACGGCGCCGGGCTCCAGCGGGACGGCGGCCTCCGGCGGGACGGGCGGGACGAGCCGGCCGTCCAGGGCGGTGCCGTTGGTGGAGCCGAGGTCGCGTACGGAGATCCGGCCGTCCTCGGCGAGGTGCAGGGAGAGGTGCAGCCGGGAGACGTCCGGGTCGTCGAGCGGGACGTCGGCCTCGGCGGAGCGGCCGATCCGGATCTCCCGGCCGTGCAGCCGGTGCACGCCGCCGGCGTCGGGGCCGCCGACCACCCGCAGTTCGGCGGCGGCGGGGGCGTCGTCGGGGTCGTCGGCGGTCGGGTCGGGCTCGTTCAGGCTGAGGACGGCGCCGTCGAGCAGCGGGGGGTGGCCGAGCAGGGTGTGCTCGTCGACCCGGTGCGCCCCGGCGTACAGGTGTACGTGGGTGGCGGCCCGCGGCCCGCGCACGCCCACGGCACCCGCGAGCGCGCCCGCGATGGCGCCGAGTGCGGTGCCGACGGGCGCGGTCACCAGCACGTCCACGTAGGGAATGGCGGAGCCGGCGGCGGACGGGCCGCTGCGCGGTCGGAGGACGGTCAGCCGGATCTGCATCTCGCCCGCGGGTCCCTTCTGCTGATGTGAAGCCTGGTGCCGCTGCCCGGTGCCAAGGGCACCGTTGGGCCACACGAGTGGCGAGTGTCCATCCTGCCATCCGTCGTGGACGGTCCGCGCACCGTACCGGATTTGACGATCTTGCGATCGTGGCCGTGACCGGGGCGACGGAGAGTCAGGTCGACGGTCCTCTCGCGGGGTGCCCGGGACCTTCCCTAGGGGATCTCCCCCAACCCTTCCCCAGACCGTGCGGATGGCCTACCGACCACCTCAAAAACCCGTACGGTCACCGTTAGAGTGGCCGCAGACACGGGCCCGGCAGGCTCACCGCACCGGCGGAGGAGCGCCCCGCGCGGGCGGCACGGCGAGGAGTGCGACAGGTGCGGCCAGTCGGCAGCAAGTATCTGCTGGATGAGACCCTCGGGCGGGGTGCGACCGGCACCGTCTGGCGCGGCGTGGTGCGCGAGGACGTCCAGGTGCCGGGCTGCCCGCCCGGGCAGCGGGTGGCGATCAAGGTGCTGCGCGAGGAGCTGGCCGCCGACCCCGACGTGGTGATGCGCTTCCTGCGCGAGCGCTCCCTGCTGCTGCGGCTGACCCACCCCAACATCGTCCGGGTCCGCGACCTGGTCGTCGAGGGCGAGCTGCTGGCCTTGGTGATGGACCTGGTGGACGGCCCCGACCTGGCCCGCTACCTGCGTGCCAACGGCCCGTTCAGCCCGATCGCCGGCGCCCTGCTGATGGCCCAGGTCGCGGACGCGCTGGCGGCCAGCCACGCGGACGGGATCGTCCACCGCGACCTCAAGCCGGCCAACGTGATGCTCGCCTCCACCGTGGTGGACGGCGTCGAGCGGATGCACCCGCTGCTGACCGACTTCGGCATCGCCCGGCTCGCCGACTCCCCGGGCGTCACCCGCACCCACGAGTTCGTCGGCACCCCCGCCTACGTCGCGCCGGAGTCCGCCGAGGGCCGTCCGCAGACCTCCGCGGTGGACGTGTACGGCGCCGGGATCATGCTGTACGAGCTGGTCACCGGCCGCCAGCCGTTCCAGGGCGACAGCGCCCTCGCCGTGCTCCAGGCCCACCTGGCCCAGGAGCCGCAGCGGCCCAGCACCATGCCCGAGCCGCTCTGGACGGTGATCGAGCGCTGCCTGCGCAAGGACCCGGCCCAGCGGCCCGGTGCCACCTCGCTGGCGCACGCGCTGCGGGTGGTCGCGGCCGGGGTCGGCGTGCACGCCTCCCCGGCGGCGGTGGACGAGGCGCTGGCGGTCGGCGCCCTGCTGCTGCCGGACCCGCAGCCGACGGCCGTCCCCGGCAGCATGCCGCCGCTGCCGCCCGCGATGGTGCCGGGCGCCCTGGCCCCGGGCTTCATGGTCCCCGGTACGGCCCCCGGCGCCGAGGACCACACCCAGGTGCTGCCGCCGACCAGCGGGCAGTACGACCCGGCCGCGGCGACCGCGGTGATGGGCACCCAGCCGCCGCCCCCGCAGGGCGCCCCGGACCGCACCCGGGTGATGCCGCCCGCCGCCGTGCCGCCGCCCCCGCCCGCCGGGCCGCCGCAGGAGGAGGCGCCGCACCCGTGGCAGACCCAGCTGCGCGCGGCGCGGGACCGCAACCAGCAGACCCAGGTCGGCTACTTCGGCCCGGAGGACTACGAGGACCTCCCGCAGCCGCAGGTCGCCCCGCAGCCCTACCAGGCCGGGCAGGGGGGCCCGGCCGGACCGGGCGGCCACGGCGGCCAGGGGCACCGGCCGGGCCAGGGCGCCCCGGGCGGGCGCCCCGGCGGGCAGCAGCCCGGCGGCTACCGCCAGGCCCCGCCCCCGCCCGGCTACGCCCAGCGCCCGCCGGTGGCCCCGCCGCCCTACCAGGCGGGCCAGGCCGGCCCGGGAAGCCAGGGCGGCCAGCGGGGCCAGGGCGGCCGTCCGCAGCCGCCCGGCGGCTACCGGCAGGCCCCGGGCGGGTACGGCCAGTCGCAGGGCGGCTACCCGCCGCCGCCCGCGCCCACCCCGGTGCCGCGCCGGGCCGAGCCGCCCGCGCCGCAGTACCGGGAGGCCCCGCCGCAGCGCCGCGAGGAGCCGCCGGCCCCGGCCCGCCGCGAGCCCGGGCCGGCCCGCGAGCCGCGCCCGCGCAGCCGCAACCGGATGTACATCCCGGGGCTCGGCTGCTTCAAGGGCTGTCTGATGGTGCTGCTGGTGCTGGCCGTGGCCGGGGTGGCGCTGTGGAACTTCACGCCGCTGCCGCACTACTGGGACAACGTCGTGGGCTGGTTCGACTCGGCGCGCGACTGGGCGAACAGCCTCTTCGGCAAGTAGCGCCGCCCGAGGCCGGAGCCGATCCGGAGCCGGAACCGGTCCGGGTCCGGACGGCGTTCCGGCCTCCGGCCCGCCCGGGCGGCTGCATTGACGCTATGTCGACAATTATCGAGATTTCTCGGCCGGGACTCCCGCTCCGGGCCCTTCGGGCGGCCCCCGCAGGCCCTCCGGGCGCGTAGGTTGGTCGCTGTTGTCCCGCCCCACCGAGCGCGCCGGACCCCCGGAGCGCTCCCGCGCCGCCCACGGAGCAGCATTGGCACGCAAGATCGGCAGCCGGTACACCGTCCACCAGGTGATCGGCCGGGGTTCGGCCGGGACGGTCTGGCTCGGTGAAGGGCCCGACGGCCCGGTGGCGGTCAAGCTGCTGCGCGAGGACCTCGCCGCCGACCAGGTGCTGGTCGGCCGCTTCGTCCAGGAGCGCACCGCGCTGACCAGCCTCGACCACCCCCGGGTGGTCGGCGTGCGCGACATGGTGGTGGACGGCAGCGACCTCGCCCTGGTGATGGAGCTGGTCCAGGGCACCGACCTGCGCTCCCGGCTGGAGCGGGACGGCGCGCTGCCCCCGCAGACCGCCGCCTCGGTCATCGCCGACGTCGCCGACGGCCTGGCCGCCGCGCACGCGGCCGGGATCGTCCACCGCGACGTCAAGCCGGAGAACGTCCTGCTCGACCTCGCCGCCGCCCCCGGCCCCGGCGGCGCCCCGCGCGCCAAGCTCACCGACTTCGGGGTGGCCCGCCTGGTCGACGCCCCGCGCCGCACCCGGGCCACCCGGATCATCGGCACCCCGGACTACCTCGCCCCCGAGATCATCGAGGGCCTGGAGCCGCGCGCCGCCGTCGACATCTACGCCCTCGCCACCGTGCTGTACGAGCTGCTGGCCGGCTTCACCCCGTTCGGCGGCGGCCACACCGGCGCGGTGCTGCGCCGGCACGTCACCGAGCAGGTCCCGCCGATCCCCGGCCTGCCGGACGGGCTGTGGCGGATCATCTCCGAGTGCCTGGCCAAGGCCCCGGCCTCCCGGCTGCGCGCCGCCGAGCTGGCCTCGCGGCTGCGCGAGCAGCTGCCCTCGCTGGCAGGCCTGCCGGTGCTCGCCGTGCCCGGCCAGGGCCGGGCCCCGGCCGAGGAGCAGCTGACCCCCGGCGAGGCCGTCTACGCCGAGATCGACGCCGGCCCCGGCATCCACAAGCGCCGCCGCGGCCCGGCCGTCCCGCTGGTGCCCGGCGCCGCCCCGGACTCCACCCGGGACACCCACACCAGCCTGCGCCGCCCGTCGGCCGACGAGCTGGCCGCGTACGCGCTCGAGTCCCGCGCCCAGCGCGCCGCCCCGGGCCACCGCCGGGACCGCCAGGCGCTGCTGCGCCGCCGCCGGCTGCTGGCCGTGCTGATCGCCACCGTGCTGCTGCTGGCGGGCGCCGCCGCGGCCTGGACGGCCTTCGCGGCCACCGTCCCGGACGGCGGCCACCCGGCCCGTCCGGCGGTGTCCGGCACGGCCCCGCGGGCGCCGTAGCCGGGGCCGTGGCCGCCGTCGTGAGGCCGGGGGGACCGGGGGTGTCGTCATGACCACTCCCGGAACCATTACCCTGGGGGCGTGGCAGCCGTCGATCCTTCCGAAGAGCTCAAGAACCTCGATACGACCATGGGGTCGATCGAGGCCGTCATCGACCTGGACAAGATCCGGGCCGACATCGCGGTCCTGGAGGAGGAGGCAGCCGCCCCCACCCTGTGGGACGACGTCGCGAACGCGCAGAAGGTGACCAGCCGGCTCTCCTTCCTCCAGGGCGAACTGCGCCGGGTCGAGGGCCTGCGCAGCCGTATCGACGACCTGGGCGTGCTGTTCGAGCTCGCCGAGGCCGAGGACGACGCGGACACCCGCACCGAGGCCGAGAACGAGCTCGTCGCCCTCCAGAAGGCGGTCGAGGAGCTGGAGGTCCGTACCCTCCTGTCCGGCGAGTACGACGCCCGCGAGGCGCTGATCAACATCCGCGCCGAGGCCGGTGGCGTGGACGCCGCCGACTTCGCCGAGCAGCTCATGCGCATGTACCTGCGCTGGGCCGAGCGGCACGGGTACCCCACCGAGGTGTACGACACCTCGTACGCCGAAGAGGCCGGCATCAAGTCCGCGACCTTCACCGTGAAGGCCCCGTACGCCTACGGCACCCTCTCGGTCGAGCAGGGCACCCACCGCCTGGTCCGCATCTCGCCGTTCGACAACCAGGGCCGCCGGCAGACCTCCTTCGCCGGTGTCGAGGTGCTCCCCGTCGTCGAGCAGTCCGACCACGTCGACATCGACGAGGGCGAGCTCCGGGTGGACGTCTACCGCGCCTCCGGCCCCGGCGGTCAGGGCGTCAACACCACCGACTCGGCGGTGCGCATCACGCACATCCCGACCGGCATCGTGGTCTCCTGCCAGAACGAGCGCTCGCAGATCCAGAACAAGGCGTCCGCGATGAACGTCCTCCAGGCCAAGCTGCTGGAGCGGCGCCGCCAGGAGGAGAAGGCGGCGATGGACGCGCTCAAGGACAGCGGCAGCTCCTGGGGCAACCAGATGCGCTCCTACGTGCTGCACCCGTACCAGATGGTGAAGGACGTCCGCACCGCGTACGAGGCCGGCAACCCGCAGGCCGTGCTGGACGGCGACATCGACGGCTTCATCGAGGCCGGGATCCGCTGGCGCAAGCAGCGCGAGACCAGCGCCGAGTAGCGGCAGACGACGAAGGCCCCCGACCGCAGTGGTCGGGGGCCTTCGTCGTACGTCTCGTGGGTTGTCAGGCCAGAGCCTGCCGCGCGATCAGCGCCACCGCGAGCAGCCCGGCCAGCAGGGCCAGCAGCATCGCGGGGGAGAGTGCGGCGAACGGGCTCTGCTGCTCCTGGATCCGGGCCCGGTTGGCCCGGCACACCGGGCAACGCCCGTCGCTGACGCGGCCGTTGCAGTTGGCGCACACCAGATGGTCGCAGGTCATGCGATCTCCTCCTCGCTGCTACAGCCAACGCGCCGGACGGGGCTTTGGTTCCATGTGCTGCCCTGTACGGGGGAGCGGCCGTGACGCGGTCGCCCCCTCCACTCTGCCAGGTTCCGGCGGTTCCGGCTCCCGGGCTGCGAGATGGCCCCCGATATTCGGGGCATAAACGGACATTCTCTCCCAAGGGGCGGGCGTTGTCGCGGGCGGCCCCTGCGGGCCGGATGCCGATTCGCGTATGGTCCGAGTCCGGGAGCGGCCCTCCGCGCTCCCTTCGACCGCCCCCGGGCCGGGCCCCAGGGGCGGACCGACCCAAGGACTGGCGCCGCCTAGGATGGCCTCCGTGATGCAGCCGTGATCAGATTCGACAACGTCTCCAAGACCTATCCCAAGCAGAACCGTCCCGCCCTGGACAACGTCTCGCTGGAGATCGAGAAGGGTGAGTTCGTCTTCCTGGTCGGCTCGTCCGGCTCGGGCAAGTCCACCTTCCTGCGCCTGTGCCTGCGCGAGGAGCGCCCCACCACGGGGGCGGTGCACGTGCTGGGCAAGGACCTCGGCAAGCTGTCCAACTGGAAGGTGCCGCACATGCGCCGCCAGCTGGGCACCGTCTTCCAGGACTTCCGCCTGCTGCCGAACAAGACGGTCGCGCAGAACGTCGCCTTCGCGCTGGAGGTGATCGGCAAGCCCAAGAGCGCCATCAACAAGGTGGTGCCCGAGGTGCTGGAGCTGGTCGGCCTCGGCGGCAAGGAGGACCGCATGCCGGGCGAGCTGTCCGGTGGTGAGCAGCAGCGCGTGGCGATCGCCCGGGCCTTCGTGAACCGTCCGATGCTGCTCATCGCGGACGAGCCCACCGGCAACCTCGACCCGCAGAACTCGGTCGGCATCATGAAGCTGCTCGACCGCATCAACCGCACCGGCACCACGGTGCTGATGGCCACCCACGACCAGGCCATCGTCGACCAGATGCGCAAGCGCGTCATCGAGCTCGACAAGGGGCTGCTCGTCCGCGACCAGGCCCGCGGCGTCTACGGGTACCAGCACTGACCGACCAGCGCTGACCCGTAGGGCCGCCGGCCCGAACCGCCAGTCCCGGAGCAGTACCGACCCTGGAGTTGTTTCCCGCATGCGTGCCCAGTTCGTCCTGTCGGAGATCGGTGTGGGTCTCCGACGCAACCTGACCATGACCATCGCGGTCGTGGTCAGTGTCGCGCTCTCCCTCGCCCTCGCCGGTTCCTCGCTCCTGGTCCGCGACCAGGTGAACTCCATGAAGGGGTACTGGTACGACAAGGTCGAGGTGAGCATCTACTTCTGCACCAAGGCGGACGCCCGGAACTCGCCCCAGTGCGACAAGGGTGCGGCCACCGACCAGCAGGTCCAGGACATCAAGGACCAGCTGGACAAGATGACCTCGGTGGTCCAGTCGTCCACCTACGAGAGCTCCGCCGACGCGTACAAGCACTGGAAGGAGATGAACCCGGACAACCCGCTCATCTCCGTCCTGGGCGCGGACGCCATGCCGCAGTCCTGGCGGGTCAAGCTCAACGACCCGACCAAGTACGACGTGATCCAGAGCGCCTTCGCCGGCAAGCCCGGCGTCAAGTCGGTCGAGGACCAGCGGAAGATCCTGGAGAACCTGTTCGGCCTGCTGAACGGCCTCCAGACGGCGGCCTTCGTGATCATGGTGCTGATGCTGTTCGTCGCGCTGCTGCTGATCGTCAACACCGTCCGGGTGTCGGCGTACAGCCGACGGCGTGAAACCGGGATCATGCGCCTGGTCGGTGCGTCGAACTTCTACGTCCAGATGCCGTTCATCGCCGAGGCGGCCTTCTCGGCGCTGCTGGGCGCGATGATGGCCTCCGGACTGCTGATCGGCGGGCACTTCTTCGTCCAGAACTGGCTGGCCGACCGGGTGCAGTTCATCCACTTCATCGGCCTCGGCTCGGTGCTGGCGGTGATACCGCTGCTGATCGTGGTGGGTATGGGCATGGCCGGTGTGGCGGCGTTCTTCACGCTGCGCAAGTACCTCAAGGTCTGATTCCCGGACGCCCCGACGGCCCCGGACGGCACTGCGCCGTCCGGGGCCGTCGGCGTTCCGGGGCCCGTCGTTCCGGTTCGTCCCGCTCGGAGCGGTGTCTACACTCCGGTCCATGCTGCAAACTCCGCGCAGGGCCCGCCAGGTGGCCGCGCTCAGCCTGGTGTTCGGCGCCGTGCTGCTGGCCGGCGCGGCCACCGGCGCCTGGGGCGACCCGGGCGGGCCGCCGCACAGCCCGTCCGCCGACACCGCCCGGGCCGCCGGCGGGCTCCCGGCGGACCCGGCCGGCGCCGCCCTGTCCGAGCAGCAGGCCGAGCACCTGCTGGCGGCCGGCGGCGACCGCTGGGGCGCGTACTACAGCGCCCAGGAGTACGCGGAGTTCAGCCAGGGCCTGGACGGCCGGTACCCGGGCGTCGGCCTCTCGGTCGGCCGCGGCCAGGACGGCGTCACCGAGGTCTCCCAGGTCGCGCCCGGCGGCCCGGCCGCCGCGGCCGGGATCGCCCCCGGCGACCGGCTCGTACGGATCGGCCAGGACCAGGCCGACCACCTGCCGGTCACCGAGGTGGTCGCGCGGCTGCGCGGCCAGGGTGAGGAGCGCCGGGCCGGCTCCGAGGTCACCCTGGCGGTCCGGCGCGGCGAGGGGGAGGAGCGCGAACTGCGGCTGCGGCGCGTGCTGCTGGACAGCCGGCAGGTCACCGCGGAGCAGCTGGGCAAGGGCGTGCTGCGGGTGACCGTGCGCGGCTTCACCAGCGGCGTGGCCGACCAGGTGCGCGCCGCGCTGCGCGCCCCGCACGCCGGCGTGGTGCTCGATCTGCGCGGCAACTCGGGCGGGTTGGTCGACGAGGCGGCCGGCACCGCCGGGATCTTCCTGGACGGCGGAACGGTCGGCTCGTACCAGGAGCGCGGCGAGACCAGGGAGTTGACCGCCCCGCCCGGCGGCGACCAGCGCACCCCGCTGGTGCTGCTGGTGGACGGCGGCACGATGAGCGCCGCCGAACTGCTGGCCGGAGCCCTCCAGGACCGCAGCCGCGCCGTGGTGGTGGGCTCGCGGACCTTCGGCAAGGGCACCGTCCAGCAGCCCAGCCGGCTCGCCGACGGCGCCGTGCTGGAGCTGACCGTCGGCCGCTACTACACCCCGGCGGGCCGCTCCCCGGACGGCACCGGCCTCACCCCCGACGTCCCGGCCGGCTCGGGCGAGGAGGCCGACGAGCTCGCCCTGCGGGTCCTCTCGGGGCTGGGCACCCGCGCCTAAAGCAGCTGCCCGATCCGGCCTCGAAGTGCGAGAATGGCCGCGTTATGGCAAAGGAAACCGGACAGAAGCTGATCGCGCAGAACAAGAAGGCGCGACACGAGTACACGATCCTCGACACCTACGAGTGCGGCCTCGTCCTCACCGGAACCGAGGTCAAGTCGCTGCGCGAGGGGCGGGCCAACCTGGTCGACGGCTACGCGTACATCCAGAACCACGAGGCGTGGATCGACAACGTCTTCATCCCCGAGTACACCCAGGGGACGTGGACCAACCACGCGGCCCGGCGCAAGCGGAAGCTGCTGCTGCACAGGATGGAGATCCACAAGATCGAGAGCAAGGTCCGCGACGCGGGCCACACCCTGGTCCCGCTCTCGCTGTACTTCAAGGACGGCCGGGTGAAGCTCGAACTGGCGCTCGCGGTCGGCAAGAAGCTCTACGACAAGCGCCAGACGCTGCGCGAGAAGCAGGACACCCGCGAGACGGCCCGCGCGGTGGCGGCGGCCCGCCGACGCCAGGGTTAATCCGCTGGACCCTCGCCCGTCGCCTCGCGTACTATGGCGCAAGCAACACGGACGATGACCGTCCGAGCTGTTTCTCAACAAAACATGGGGATGATCGGTTTCGACAGGGGATGTTGAAACAGGGGAAGCGAGCCGAGGAACGCGGCAATGATCTCGTTAACCACGTGTCGCAAAAAAATAATCGCCAACTCTAAGCGCGATTCCCAGCAGTTCGCTCTCGCTGCCTAATAAGCACCGATAGCGCTTGGGTGTCAGACCGGGGAGTTCCCGACCCGGACCCTGGCATAATCTAGGGAACTCAACCGTCCGCCCGGGCTGCGAGGGCGGATGGGAAATCAAACAGCAGCTGGGCCTGTTGGCGGCTTGTCCGTGTGACCGCCAGGGCCGAGAAAATCACAGCGGACTGCGCTCGGAGAAGCCCTGAATTAACTCCACTGGACCCGGGTTCGATTCCCGGCATCTCCACCACCCCATGTTGACACGAAGGCCGTCCTCCGCTCCGCGGAGGGCGGCCTTCGATTTTTGTACGTTCCGGAGCAGCGCGGCCGGGGGGTCGCGGCGTAGGATCATCCGTCCGCTCGTTTTCCGGAGCCGGATTCCGCCGCTACCACCGAGGCCATGCAGAGCAACACGCCCACCACCCCCGCCACCGACCACGAGACCGTCCGCGCACGCGAGATCGCCGGTGAGCAGCAGCACCTCGACACCGTCTACCACCGGTTGGAGGAGAAGCTCGCCGAGGCCGAGTACATCCTGGAGGACGCCGCCAAGCGGGTCCAGGTCGGCACCCCCGGCGCGCTCGCCGAACGCGACGCCCAGGTCTACCGGGCCGGCGCCCACCTCCAGCGTCTGAACAACGAGTTCGAGGACTTCCTGTTCGGCCGGATCGACCTCCAGCGGGCCGACGCCCCGGAGGAGCACGGCATCCCGTCGAACACTCCGCTCGACCCGGCCGACCCGGCCGTCGCCGAGACCCTCCACATCGGCCGACTGGGCGTGCTGGACGCCGAGTACGGCCCACTAGTGATCGACTGGCGCGCGCCCGCCGCCGCCCCCTTCTACCGCGCCACCCCGGTCGAACCGGGCCGGGTGATCCGCCGCCGGGTGATCCGCTCCAAAGGCCGCAAGGTGATCGGCGTCGAGGACGACCTGCTGCGCCCCGACCTCACCCCGACCCTGGACGGCGAGGAGCTGGCGGTGGTCGGCGACGGCGCGCTGATGGCCTCGCTGGGCCGCGCCCGCAGCCACTCGATGCGCGACATCGTCTCCTCCATCCAGAAGGAGCAGGACGAGGTGATCCGCGCCGCCGCCGCGGGCGCCACCCTGGTCACCGGCGGCCCCGGCACCGGCAAGACCGCCGTCGCCCTGCACCGGGCCGCCTACCTGCTCTACCAGGACCGCCGCCGCTACGCCGGGGGCATCCTGGTGGTCTCGCCGACCGCGCTGCTGGTCTCGTACACCGAGGGCGTGCTGCCCGCGCTGGGCGAGGAGGGCCAGGTCGCCATCCGGGCGGTCGGCTCGCTGGTGGACGGCATCGAGGCGGACACCTACGACACGCCCGAGGCGGCCCGGGTCAAGGGCTCGGCCAGGATGGTCCAGCTGCTGCGCCGGGCCGCCCGCGCGGCGCTGGAGCTGGGCGCGCCGCAGGAGCTCAAGGTGGTCGCCCGGGGCGAGGTGCTGAAGCTGGACGCCTCCCGGCTGAAGGCCGTGCGCGGCAACGTGGTGGGCTCCGGCGGCACCCCGCTGAACCTGCTGCGCCCGCGCGCCCGCCGGCTG
Source organism: Kitasatospora sp. SC0581 (assembly GCF_048159585.1). Taxonomy (NCBI): domain Bacteria; kingdom Bacillati; phylum Actinomycetota; class Actinomycetes; order Kitasatosporales; family Streptomycetaceae; genus Kitasatospora; species Kitasatospora sp. SC0581. The sequence goes on from NZ_JBLRWA010000012.1 coordinate 60,630, forward strand.
CTGCTGGACGCCCTGTGGCAGCAGGCCACCAGGGACCTGCCGAAGCCCGCCGACCACTACGCCCGCGAGCAGCGCCAGGAGGAGAAGGAGTCCTTCGACGAGTACGTCTCGGACGAGGCGTCGTTCCTGGACTTCCTGGACGCCTGGTGGCCGGCGCTGACCCCGCGCCGGGTGCTCGCCACGCTGCGCCAGCACCGGCACACCAACCGGATCGCCCGCCGGGCCGTCACCCCGGACGAGGCCAGGCTGCTGGCGGCCTCCTGGCGCCACCTGTCCGGGCGGGGCGAGGGCGCGCTGTCCGCGCACGACGTCGCGCTGATCGACGAGCTCCAGGTGCTGCTCGGCGAGCCGGCCCGCCCGAAGGTCCGCGAGGTGGACGCGGTGGACCTGCTGAGCGGCCTGGACGAGGTCACCACCTTCGCCGACCGCAGCGCCCGCCAGCGCGACCGCCAGCCGGTCGAGCGCACGGAGTACGCGCACATCATCGTGGACGAGGCGCAGGACCTCACCCCGATGCAGTGGCGGATGATCGGCCGCCGGGCCCGGATGGCCACCTGGACGATCGTCGGGGACCCGGCGCAGTCCTCCTGGCCGTTCCCGCAGGAGGCCCAGGCCGCGCTGGACGAGGTGCTCTCCGGCAAGCCGCGCCGCCGCTTCATGCTGACCGTGAACTACCGCAACCCGGCCGAGATCGCCGAGGTGGCGGCCAAGGTGCTGGCGCTGGCCGCGCCGGGCACCCCGTCGCCGAGCGCGGTGCGCCACGTCGGCGTGGAGCCGCGCTTCGCGGCCACCACCGACCCCGCGCCGGAGGCCTTCGGCAAGGCCGCCCGGGCCGAGCTGGAGCGGCTGCTGGCCGAGGTGGACGGCACCGTGGCGCTCGTGGTGCCGATGGACCGCCGGGGCGAGGCGGCCGGCTGGGCCGAGGGCCTGGGCGGGCGCGTGGTGGTGCTGGGCAGCCTGGAGGCCAAGGGCCTGGAGTACGACGCGACCGTGGTGGCCGACCCGACCGGCATCGCCGGCGAGTCGGAGGCCGGCCTGCGGGTGCTGTACGTGGCGCTGACCCGCGCGACCCAGCGGCTGACCGTGCTCTCCGGTCCGGACGACCTGCCGGACGCGGCCGGCGTGCCCGCGCTGCTGCACGGCTGACGGACCCTACGGGATCCGACGGAAGAAGGCCCCTCACCGGGTGGTGAGGGGCCTTCAGACGTTTACGACACCGACCCGCCATGCTCGCCTCGCGGCAAGTGGTCCCTCGAAGGGACGAAGGTTGGGCCCGGGGGCTTGGATCGAGCCGGTGTCCCGTCCAATGTAACGCATCGGCCGGGAGAGGCAAGGAGCGAGCGGCGGGAGCCGGACGGCCATCGGGTGGGATTGTCGGGTCCGCACACTCAATGAACGTTATTTCTGGCTACCCCTTGGAAGGTGCGACGATCGACGTCTAGCATGCGCAGGCGATGCCTTCAACAAAATGTTGAGCCTGCGGGACAGACGGAAGAAGGAAGCGTCGATGGCGACGGTGCCCAGTGTCTCCAACTCGATCACGGTACGGCTGGAGGTCCCGGCCCGGGGCAACGCCGTCAGCGCGATCACCACGGCCGTGGAGTCCTCCGGCGGATCGGTGACCGGTCTCGACGTCACCGCCTCCGGGCTGGAGGCGCTGCGGATCGACGTCACGGTGGCGGCGGCCTCGGTCGCGCACGGCGAGGAGATCGTCGAGAAGCTGCGCACGATCGACGGCGTGTCGATCGGCAAGGTCTCGGACCGCACCTTCCTGATGCACCTCGGCGGCAAGATCGAGATGTCCTCCAAGCTGCCGATCCGCAACCGTGACGACCTCAGCATGATCTACACCCCGGGTGTCGCCCGGGTCTGCATGGCGATCGCGGAGAACCCCGAGGACGCCCGCCGCCTGACCATCAAGCGCAACAGCGTCGCCGTGGTCACCGACGGCTCCGCGGTGCTGGGCCTGGGCAACATCGGCCCGGAGGCCGCGCTGCCCGTCATGGAGGGCAAGGCGGCCCTGTTCAAGCGCTTCGCCGGGATCGACGCCTGGCCGATCTGCCTGGACACCCAGGACACCGACGAGATCGTCGCCATCGTCAAGGCGATCGCCCCGGGCTTCGCCGGGATCAACCTGGAGGACATCTCCGCGCCGCGCTGCTTCGAGATCGAGGCCCGGCTGCGCGAGGCCCTGGACATCCCGGTCTTCCACGACGACCAGCACGGCACCGCGATCGTGGTGCTGGCCGCCCTCACCAACGCGCTGAAGGTGGTCGGCAAGCGGATCGGCGACATCCGCGTGGTGATGTCGGGCGCCGGCGCCGCCGGCACCGCGATCCTCAAGCTGCTGATGGCGGCCGGCGTCGAGCACGCCACCGTGGCGGACGTGCACGGCGTGGTCCACCTGGGCCGCGGGGACCTCAACGAGAACCTGCGCTGGATCGCCGAGCACACCAACCGCTCGGGCCGCACCGGCAGCCTCAAGGAGGCCGTGGCGGGCGCCGACGTCTTCATCGGCGTCTCGGCCCCGAACGTCCTGGACGGCGACGACCTGGCCACCATGGCCGAGGACTCGATCGTCTTCGCGCTGGCCAACCCGGACCCGGAGGTCGACCCGGCCATCGCCCGGCAGACCGCCGCCGTGGTCGCCACCGGCCGCAGCGACTTCCCGAACCAGATCAACAACGTGTTGGTCTTCCCGGGTGTCTTCCGCGGCCTGCTGGACGCCCAGAGCCGCACCGTCAACACCGAGATGATGATCGCCGCCGCCCGGGCGCTGGCCACCACCGTGGCCGACGACGAGCTGAACGCGAACTACATCATCCCGAGCGTGTTCCACAAGGACGTGGCCAAGACCGTCGCCTCCGCGGTGCGCGAGGCGGCCCTGGCGGGGGCCCAGGAGGACCGCGCGCCGGCCCGTCCGACCCCCGGCATCGTGGGCACCCTCGACACCGCCGCGTTCCCCACCGTCAAGCTCTGACGGACGGCTCGGGCGACGTGTCGCAGATCGCTCAAATGTGCGAATAGCGGTCATACCCGCCCAGCTCGCCCCGAACCCTTGCGACACAAGGGCGAGGGGCGTGTTTGGGCTTGTCAGTCGTAGGGCGTACCGTAGCCCTGCACGGGGCAGGCGTGTCCGACAAGTACGGAACGTCCCCCTGGTCTTCCGGCGTGTCGTCCCGACCGCCGCCCGGGTCCGGTCCGCCGGAGCCGACGGAGCGTCACACCTCCGACGGGCGGGCGATGTTCGGGTGGCTCGGCCGGGGCCCGATTGGCTTTCTCGGGGCCGGTCGGGGCAGGATTCGTACCCAGGCGGGCGGGCGGGCCTTCGACGGCTCCGGCGCGCGGCATCGGGTACGGACCCGGCCTGCGACCACGCATTGCCTGCATGAGCACAGTGTGCGGACCTGCGGCCTATCCGGGTGCCCCCCGGTGGGAGCACCGATGGGCCCCCGCGCACCGCAAGCGAACAGACCACAGGAGTACACATGAACCGCAGTGAGCTGGTGGCCGCGCTGTCCGAGCGCGCCGAGGTGACCCGCAAGGACGCCGACGCCGTTCTGGCCGCCTTCGCCGAGATCGTCGGCGAGGTCGTCGCCAAGGGCGACGAGAAGGTCACCATTCCCGGTTTCCTGACCTTCGAGCGCACCCACCGCGCTGCCCGCACCGCCCGCAACCCGCAGACCGGCGAGCCGATCCAGATCGCCGCGGGTTACAGCGCCAAGGTGAGCGCCGGCTCCAAGCTGAAGGAAGCCGCCAAGGGCGCTGCCTGAGCCACCCCTTGAACGCCCGAGAGGCCGGGCTCCCCACTGGGGAGCCCGGCCTCTCGCCGTTGTGTGCTCGGACCGTCAGGCGTCGACCAGCTGCTCGCTGGGCAGCTCGACGTGGGCGCCCAGGTCGCGCAGCTTGTCCATGAAGTTCTCGTAGCCGCGGTTGATCAGGTCGATGCCGTGCACGGTCGAGGTGCCCTCGGCCGCCAGCGCCGCGATCAGGTACGAGAAGCCGCCGCGCAGGTCCGGGATGACCAGCTCGGAGCCGATCAGCTTGGACGGGCCGGAGACGACCGCGGAGTGCAGGAAGTTGCGGGCCCCGAAGCGGCACGGGGTGCCGCCCAGGCACTCGCGGTAGAGCTGGATGTGCGCGCCCATCTGGTTCAGCGCGCCAGTGAAGCCGAGCCGCGACTCGTACACCGTCTCGTGGACGATGGACAGGCCGGTGGCCTGGGTCAGCGCGACCACCAGCGGCTGCTGCCAGTCGGTCTGGAAGCCCGGGTGCACGTCGGTCTCCAGGGCGATCGCCTTGAGCTCGCCGCCGGGGTGCCAGAAGCGGATGCCCTCGTCGTCCACCTCGAAGGCGCCGCCGACCTTCCGGAAGGTGTTCAGGAAGGTCATCATCTCCAGCTGGCGGGCGCCGCGGACGTAGATGTCGCCCTTGGTCGCCAGCGCCGCGCAGGCCCAGGAGGCGGCCTCCAGGCGGTCCGGCAGCGCGCGGTGGTTGTAGCCGTTCAGCTCGTCCACACCGGTGATCAGGATCGTCCGGTCGGTGCCCAGGGTGATGATCGCGCCCATCTTCTGCAGCACGCAGATCAGGTCGACGATCTCCGGCTCGATGGCCGCGTTGCGCAGCTCGGTGACGCCCTCGGCGAGCACCGCCGTGAGCAGCACCTGCTCGGTCGCGCCGACCGAGGGGTAGGGCAGCTCGATCTTGGTGCCGCGCAGCCGCTGCGGGGCCACCAGGTAGGTGCCCTGCGGGTGCTTCTCGATGCTGGCGCCGAACTGGCGCAGCACCTCGAAGTGGAAGTCGACCGGGCGGCCGCCGATGTCGCAGCCGCCCAGGCCGGGGATGAAGGCGTGGCCGAGGCGGTGCAGCAGCGGGCCGCAGAACAGGATCGGGATCCGCGAGGAGCCGGCGTGCGCGTCGATGTCCGCGACGTTGGCGCTCTCGACGTGCGAGGGGTCGAGGATCAGCTCGCCGTCCTCGTCACCGGTGCGCACGGTCACGCCGTGCAGCTGCAGCAGGCCGCGGACCACCTTGACGTCGCGGATGTCCGGGACGTTGCGCAGTCTGCTGGGGCCCTGCCCGAGGAGGGCGGCGACCATGGCCTTGGGCACCAGGTTCTTCGCTCCGCGGACGCGGATCTCGCCTTCGAGCGGGTTTCCGCCGTGGACCAGCAGGACGTCGTCGGTCATCGTTCTCGCAATCCGGGGTGCCAGAGGAGTCGGGGGGAGGGCTCCGGGAGAGAGCCGGTGGTGGACCGGTCGTACGGGCGCGTTCGGGCCCCCGGCGAAACCGAGTCGGCACCGTATAAAGGCGTCCACCAGACGTAGATGGTAGTAGGCGTGCCGTTGGTTCCCGTGAGCCTCTCCCGTGATGGTGCTCTCTCCGGGCCCGGGCCCGCCCCCCGGTACGGCCGTACGGGTGTTCGTGGGCGTGGCCGTTTCCGGGCGTTGCGGTGTCCGAGCGGTGCGGTTCTGCGGGATCATGTGGGCATGACGGCGGCCCATTCGCACGGAGGCCGGTCCCACACCGGCCGTCTGCTCGTCGCGACGCCCCTGCTCACCGACCCGAACTTCGCGCGGGCGGTGGTGCTGCTCCTCGACCACGACGTCGAGGGGGCGCTCGGCGTGGTCCTGAACCGGCCGACGCCGGTCGAGGTGGGCAGTGTGCTGGACGGCTGGAACAGACTCGTCGGACAGCCGGCCGTGGTCTTCCAGGGCGGCCCGGTGGCGCTGGACTCGGCGCTCGGCCTCGCGGTGGCGCCGGGGGAGCCGGGCACCGGCGAGCCGCTCGGCTGGCGCCGGGTGCACGGCGCGATCGGCCTGGTGGACCTGGAGGCGCCGCCCGAGGTGCTGGCCGGCGAACTGGGCAGCCTGCGGATCTTCGCCGGGTACGCCGGGTGGTCGCCCGGTCAGCTGGAGGCGGAGCTGGAGAGCGGCGCCTGGTACCTGGTGGACTGCGAGCCGGGGGACGTCTCCAGCCCCGAGCCGGAGCGGCTGTGGCGCTCGGTGCTGCGCCGCCAGCGCGGCCCGCTCGCCCTGCTGGCGACCTACCCGGACGACCCGACGATGAACTGAGCCGACCGGCCCGGAGCCGCGACACTGGCCGGGTTTCCGGAGGCGCCCATAGACTTGGCACCCATGAGCACTCTTGAGCCCGAGCGCGGCCTCGGCACCGGCACCCTGGTCGAGCCCGTCCCGCAGGTGTCCCACGGGGACGGCGACCACGAGCGCTTCGCGCACTACGTCCAGAAGGACAAGATCATGGAGAGCGCGCTCTCGGGGTCCCCCGTGGTGGCGCTCTGCGGCAAGGTGTGGGTGCCCGGTCGCGACCCGAAGAAGTACCCGGTCTGCCCGATGTGCAAGGAGATCTACGACGGCATCGGCAAGCCGCAGGGCGGCGACGGCGACAAGAAGTAGTCCGCGGCGCCCCGCACAACGCCGTTTTGCATAGCACCAGGGTTCCCCTGGTGGTCTATGCCAATCGTCGGGGCGTGGGCAGGATGTCGGAATGGACCTCATTCCCGCACCTTCGAGTGCCGCCCGCCACCCGGACGAGGACTATCCGCTCGACGCCGCCACCACGCTGACCGCACCCCCCGCGCTGGCCGACGCCGAGCGCTGGCTGCGGGCCACGCTGTCCGCCGCCACCGGGCTGCCGCTCGGCCCGGGCCGGCCGGGCGCGGGCATCGAGCTGGTCCAGGACGGGACGCTCGCCGCCGAGGCGTACCGGATCACGGTGCGCCCCGGCCACGCCCTGCTCGCCGCGGGCGGCCCGGCCGGCGCGCTGTGGGGCGCGCAGACCCTGCGGCAGCTGCTCGGGCCGGACGCCTACCGTCGCTCGCCGCTGCGCCACGAGGGCTGGGTGCTGCCCGGCGCCGACATCGAGGACGCCCCCCGGTTCGGCTGGCGCGGCGCGCTGCTCGACGTCGCCCGGCACTTCCTGCCCAAGGCGGACGTGCTGCGCTTCGTCGACCTGCTGGCCGCGCACAAGCTCAACGTGCTGCACCTGCACCTGACCGACGACCAGGGGTGGCGGGTCGAGATCAAGCGCTACCCGAGGCTGACCGCGCGCGGTTCCTGGCGGGACCGCTCGATGGTCGGGTACCGGGCCGGACAGCGCCGCGACGACCGCCCGCACGGCGGCTTCTACACCCAGGACGACCTGCGCGAGATCGTCGCCTACGCGGCCGCCCGCGGGATCACCGTCGTCCCGGAGATCGACCTGCCCGGCCACACCCAGGCCGCCGTCGCCGCCTACCCCGAGCTGGGCAACACCGACGTGGTGGACACCGCCGCGCTCGGGGTGTGGACCGACTGGGGGGTGAGCCACAACGTGCTCAACGCCTCCGAGGAGACCCTGCGCTTCTTCGAGGGCGTGCTGGAGGAGGTCCTGGAGCTCTTCCCGTCCGAGTTCGTCCACCTCGGCGGCGACGAGTGCCCCAAGGAGCAGTGGAAGGACAGCGCCGCCGCGCAGGCGCGGATCCGCGAGCTGGGCCTGGCCAACGAGGACGAACTGCAGAGCCACCTGATCCGGCACTTCGACCGCTGGCTCGCCGAGCGCGGCCGCCGGCTGATCGGCTGGGACGAGATCCTGGAGGGCGGGCTCGCGCCCGGCGCCGCGGTCTCCTCCTGGCGCGGCTTCGGCGGCGGGATCGCCGCCGCGAAGGCCGGGCACGACGTGGTGATGTGCCCCGAGCAGCACGTCTACTTCGACCACCGGCAGGCGGACGGGCCGGACGAGCCGATCCCGGTCGGCTTCGTGCGCACGCTGGAGGACGTCTACCGGTTCGAGCCCGTCCCGAAGCAGCTGGACGAGGCCGCCGCCCGGCACGTGATCGGCACCCAGGCCAACCTGTGGAGCGAGTTCATGGACAGCGCCCGGGACATCGACTACCGGGCCTTCCCCCGGCTGGTCGCCTTCGCCGAGGTCGCCTGGTCCGCGCTGCCCGCCGAGCCGGCCGAGCGGGACTTCGCCGGTTTCGAGCGGCGGCTGACGACCCACCTGAAGGCGCTGGAGGCGCTCGGCGTCGAGTACCGCCCGGCCGACGGGCCGCACCCGTGGCAGCGCTGGCCCGCCCCGGCCGGCCGGCCGATCGAGGGCCCGCCGCCGGTCCGTTAGGGCGTGTCCCGGGGGCCCTTTCCGGGGCCGCCGGGACCCCCGTGACACGCCCCGGTCGTGCTGACCGGGAACTTCTGAGCGGTCATCGGACGTCAAGAACTGATGAACATCTGCCCTGGCCCGGAGCGGGTCGGGGCAGATACCGCCCGGTATCGGTCCCAATCGGGCAGCCCCGTTCACCGGCCCCGAAATGATCATCGAGCATTGTGTGCCAGAGTTGCCCAACCCGGCCCGATCGCCCGTACCCTACGGGCCAGGCCGGGCTGCTGACGCAGGACGGCACGGCCGCAGGCCGGCGGGCGGCAGGCGATCGATGAGCAAGTGGAGCACGGTGGGACCCAGGTGAACCGGACGATCATGCTGCCGGCCTCCCTCGACGAGGCCGTCGACGCGCTGGCCGCCGCTCCGGCCGCGGTACCGGTGGCCGGAGCTACCGACCTGATGGAGGCCGTCAACGCCGGCCGGTTGCGCCCCGCCGCCCTGGTCGGCCTCGGCCGGATCACCGAACTGCGGGGCTGGCGCTACGAGGACGGCGGCACCGCCGTACTCGGCGCCGGACTCACCCACGCCCGGATGGACCGCCCCGACTTCGCCGCGCTCATCCCCGCGCTCGCCGACGCCGCCCGCACCGCCGGCCCGCCGCAGGTCCGCAACGTCGGCACCCTCGGCGGGAACATCGTCACCGCCGCCCCGGCCGGCGACACCCTCCCGGTGCTCACCGCGCTGGAGGCCGGCGTCACCCTGACCCGGGCCGGGGGCACCCGCGAGGTGCCGGTCAGTCACCTGCTCACCGGACTCGACCCGGTGCGCCCCGGCGAACTGCTCACCTGGGTGCGCGTCCCGCTGCTGCACGCCCCGCAGGTCTTCCTCAAGGCCACCGGCCGCAGCGGCCCGGCCCGCGCCACCGCCTCCGTCGCCCTCGTCCTCGACCCGGCCAGGCGCTCGGTGCGCTGCGCCGTCGGGGCCGTCGCGCCGGTGCCGCTGCGCCCGCTGGAAGCCGAGGCCTGGGTCGCCGGCTGCATCGACTGGGACGGCAGCCGGGAGATCGACCCGGCCGCGACCGCCGCCTTCGGCGAGTACGTGGCCGCCGCCTGCGTCCCCGACGACTACGGCGCCGAGGGCGCCTGGGAGGCCGTGACCGAGGGGCCGACAGCGGCCGCCGTTCGGCTGCGGCGTACCGTATCGGTGCTGGCCCGACGGGCGCTGGGAAGGGTGCTGAAGTGACCACAGACCCCATCGAGACCCTCGACGCCGACCCGCTCGGCCTCTCCCCGCAGGTCAGCCGCGAGCTGCGCCCGTGCGCCTCGTACACGCTGCGGGTCAACGGTTTCGAACGGCCCGTCACCGACGCCTGGATCGGCGAGAGCCTGCTCTACGTGCTGCGCGAGCGGCTCGGCCTGGCCGGCGCCAAGGACGGCTGCGAGCAGGGCGAGTGCGGGGCCTGCTCGGTGCAGGTGGACGGCCAGCTGGTGGCCGGCTGCCTGGTGCCCGCCGCGCTGGCCGCCGACAGCGAGATCAACACCGTCGAGGGCCTGTCGGCCGCCGGCGGCGCGAGCGCCGTCCAGCAGGCGCTGGCCGCCTCCGGCGCCGTCCAGTGCGGCTACTGCACCCCCGGCATGGCGATGGCGGTGCACGACCTGCTCCAACGCAACCACCGGCCCACCGAGGTGGAGGCCCGTCAGGCCCTGTGCGGCAACCTCTGCCGCTGCACCGGCTACCGGGGCGTGCTGGCCGCCGTCCAGACCGTCGCGGACGCCCGCGCGCTGGAGGCCGAGCAGGCGGAGGAGGCCGCCGAGGCCGCCGCCGCGCAGGCCGCCGCCGGGCCCGTCGCCGAGGCGCCGGCCGAGCCGGTCGCCGAGCCCGTCGCCGAGCCGCCCGCCGCACGGCCGGCGGAGGCGCCGGTCGAGCCCGGGCAGGCCGTCGAGCCGCCGGTCTACGCCGACGCCGGGGACTGGATCGAGCACGTCCCGCAGCAGGCCGTCGAGCAGCAGCCCGTCCCGCAGCAGCCCGTCGATCAGCACGCCGTCCCGCAGCACGCCGTCGGGCAGCCGGGCGTCGGGCCGGCCCCGGCCGGAGTGCCGTACGGCGACCCCCAGGGCGGCTACGACACCGGCGTGTACGACACCACCGTGCTGGCCCCGATCCGGGACGCCATCCCCGCCCAGGCCGCCGACGAGCAGGTGTACTACCCGCCGCAGGGCTACCCCGAGCAGCCCTACCAGGCCACCCCCGCGCACGGCACCTACCTGCCCTACCCGGACGGCCACCAGCAGCAGAACGGCTACGACACCGGGTACGACGCCCCGGTCTACGAGCCCATCCCCGCGCACGGCACCCCGCTGCCCGGCACCGTTTACGACGGCACCCCGCCGCACGGCACCCCGTACCCCGCTCCGCACCCGCACGGTGCCCCGGCCGAGGGCGGCGCCCCGGCCGGTGTCCCGTACGGGGCCACCCCCGCCCACGGCATCCGGCTCCCCGAGGACGACCACGCATCATGACGTCGCCTACCGACATCGGCGCAGCACTCCAGCAGGACGGCGGCGAGGGCGGCGCACCGGAGCCGATCGGCCTGGGCAGCTCCCCGCTGCGCGGCGACGCGCTGCCGAAGGCGCTCGGCATCTACCCGTACGCGGCCGACCTGTGGGCCGAGGGCCTGCTGTGGGGCGCGGTGCTGCGCTCGCCGCACCCGCACGCCCGGATCCGCGGCATCGACACCTCGGCCGCGCTGGCGCTGCCCGGGGTGCACGCCGTGGTCACCGCCGCCGACCTGCCGCCCGGCCCGGACGGCACCCCCGACGGCGCCCCGGCCGGGCCGATCGTCTCCGACCGGCCGGTGCTGGCCGCCGGCGTGGTGCGCCACCACGGCGAGCCGATCGCCGCGGTGGCCGCCGACCACCCGGACACCGCCCGGCTGGCGGTCGGCCTGATCGCGGTCGACTACGAGCCGCTGGAGGCCGTCACCGACCCGGAGCAGTCCTTCACCGCGCCGCCGCTGCACCCCGACGGCAACCTGTTCCGCCACCTGCCGCTGCGCACCGGGGACCCGGACGCGGTCGGCGAGATCATCGTGGAGGGCCTCTACCAGGTCGGCCGGCAGGACCCGGCCCCGCTCGGCGCCGAGGCCGGGCTGGCCGTGCCGCGCCCGGACGGCGGCGTCGAACTGCACTTGTCCTCCACCGACCCGCACGGCGACCGCGACCGCACCGCCGCCTGCCTCGGCCTGGAGCCGGACCGGGTCCGGCTGGTGGCCACCGGCGTGCCCGGCGCCACCACCGACCGCGAGGACCTCTCGTTCCAGGTCACCCTGGCCCTGCTGGCGTTGCGCACCGGCCGCCCGGTGAAGATGACGCTCACCCGCGAGGAGTCCTTCCACACCCACACCTCGCGCCACCCCGCGCTGCTGCGCTACCGCCACCACGCCGACGCCGAGGGCACGCTGGTGAAGGTCGAGGCGCAGATCCTGCTGGACGGCGGCGCCTACGCGGACGTCTCCGCCGAGGCGCTGGCCGCCGCGACGGCCTTCTCGGCCGGTCCGTACGTCTGCCCGAACGTCTTCGTGGACGCCTGGGCGGTGCGCACCAACAACCCGCCGGCCGGCCGGATGCGCGGCGAGGGCGCCCTGCAGGCCTGTTTCGCGTACGAGTCCCAGCTGGACCAGCTGGCCGCCCGGATCGGCGTGGACCCGGTGGAGATCCGCCGCCGCAACGCGATGTCCACCGGCGACCCGCTGCCCACCGGACAGGCCGTCACCTGCCCGGCGCCGGTGCGCGCCCTGCTGGACGCGGTCGCGGCCGAGCCGCTGCCGGCCCTGCCGGTGGACGACCCGGACGCCGAGTGGCTGCTGCCCGGCGGGCCCGGCGGCGCGGGCGACCCGGCGGCGGTGCGGCGCGGCATCGGCTACGCCGTCGGCATGGTGCACATGCTGGGCGCCGAGGGCGAGGACGAGGTCTCCACCGCGACGGTGCGGGTCAGCGGCGACCACGCGACGGTGATCTGCGCGGCGGTCGACGCCGGGCAGGGCTTCGCCACGCTGGCCCGGCAGATCGTGCAGACCGTGCTGGGCGTCAGCGAGGTCTACATCGCGCCGGCCGACAGCGACCAGTCGATCGCCGGGCCGTCCGCCCGCGGCCGGCACACCTGGGTCTCCGGCGGCGCCGTCGAGCGGGCCGCGCTGATGGTCCGCCACCAGCTGCTGCAGCCGATCGCGGCGAACTTCGGGATGTCGGCGGAGCTGCTCCAGATCGCCGACGGCAAGATCACCTCGTACGACGGGGTGCTCGGCATGCCGGTCGCCGAGGCGCTGGAGGGCAAGGAGCTGTGGGCGACCGCGCAGTGCCGCCCGCACCCCACCGAGCCGCTGGACGAGTCCGGGCAGGGCGACGCCTTCGTCTCCATCTCGTTCTGCGCGATGCGCGCGGTGGTGGACGTGGACATCGAGCTGGGCGCCGTCCGGGTGGTCGAGATGACCGTCGCCCAGGACGTCGGCCGGGCGCTGAACCCGCGCCAGATCGAGGACCGGATCGAGGCGGGGGTGGCCCAGGGCGTCGGCCTGGCGCTGCTGGAGGACCTGCGGACGGAGGGCGGGGTGCTGCAGAACCCCTCGCTCACCGGCTACCGGCTGCCCACCGCGCTGGACACCCCGGAGGTGCGGATCGCCGCGCTGCTGGAGGAGCGCGACGTGGTGGCCCCGTTCGGCGCCAAGGCGGTCGGCGCCGTCCCCGCGGTGGTCGCCCCGGCGGCCGTGGCCGCGGCGGTGCGCGCCGCCACCGGCCTGCCGGTCGGCCGGCTGCCGATCCGGGCGGAGGACGCCGTCACCGCCTGACCGGCCGGTTCGGAAAGGCGACGGAAAGCGGTGCAAACAGCGGAAAGGAATTGCCGGCCGACTTTTCCGGGTCGACCGGCAATTCCTTTCTCCACGAGGCCATGGCGGGGATCGAACCCGCGTGTACCGCTTTGCAGACGGTTCCCTAAGCCACTCGGGCACACGGCCAGTGAATTCATAGTGGCCGATCCGGGGAGAGCGGTCAACGCTCCTTTGTAAATTCTGTATGGCAGTGTGTGCTACCGTCGGAGACCGGTGGCGGCATTTCCGCCACCCCGGACGAGCGCGTCGTACCCGGTGACGACAAGACGGCGCAGTTCAGCGGCAATCCGGCCGCTGTGGACTGCGGAGGCACCACCGTCATGGCTTGGCTCGTTCTGATCCTCTCGGGTTTCCTCGAAACCGTCTGGGCGGTCGCCCTGGAATCGTCCAAGGGCTTCACCCGCCTCGTTCCCAGCCTCGTCTTCGGCGTGGCCCTGCTGTTCAGCATGGGCGGGCTGGCGTACGCGATGCGCACCATTCCGATCGGCACCGGCTACGCGGTCTGGGTCGGCATCGGCGCGGTCGGCACCGCGGTCTACGGCATGGCCGTCCTGGGGGACGCGGTGACCATGGCCCGGATCGGCTGCCTGCTGCTGATCGTCTCCGGCGTGGTGGGCCTCAAGGTGCTGCACTGAGCCCCGGCGGGCCCGCGGCGTAGGTCCCGGGGCGGAGTCGATCACCGACCGGGGTCAGGGGTCATCGGGGCGGACGGCTCTTACGATGTTACGTATGACCACTGCCTCCCCCACCTCGGTCGACCCTGTTCCGATACCCCTCGACGACGACCCCGGTGGCGGGGTGCTCGGCGGCCGCTACCGCGCGCTGACCCTGGGGATCGTCTCGGTGGTCCTGGTGATCGCCTTCGAGGCGACGGCCGTCAACACCGCGATGCCGACCGCGGCCCGCCAGCTGAACGGGCTCGGGCTGTACGCCTTCGCCTTCTCCGGCTACTTCACCACCACCCTGTTCGCCCTGGTCGTCTCCGGCCAGTGGTGCGACCGGAGCGGCCCGCTGAGGCCGCTGTTCAGCGGCATCGCGGTGTTCGGCGTGGGGCTGGTGGTGGCCGGGACGGCGCCCGGGATGTGGGTGTTCGTGGCCGGCCGGGCGATCCAGGGCCTGGGCGGCGGGCTGGTGATCGTCGCGCTGTACGTGGTCGTCGGCCGGGCCTACCCGGAGCGGCTGCGGCCCGCGGTGTTCGCGGCCTTCTCCTCCGCCTGGGTGCTGCCCTCGATCGTCGGCCCGCTGGTCTCCGGGGCCGTCACCCAGCACCTGGGCTGGCGCTGGGTGTTCCTGGCCGTGCCGGCGCTGATCCTGCTGCCGCTGGCCGTGATGGGCCCGGCGCTGGCCCGCTCGGAGCGGGAGCGCCCGGTGGTCCGGGGCGCGGCCTTCGACCGCCGTCGCACCCTGCTGGCCGCGATGGCGGCGGTCGGCGCCGGCCTGCTGCAGTACGCGGGCCAGCGGCGCGACCTGATCGGGCTGCTCCCGGGGATCGCCGGGGCGGCGCTGCTGGTGCCGGCGGTCCTGGGGCTGCTGCCGACCGGGACCCTGCGGGCCGGGCGGGGGCTGCCGGCGGTGATCCTGCTGCGCGGGATGGCGGCCGGGGCGTTCCTCGGCGCCGAGGCCTTCGTCCCGCTGATGATGACCACCCAGCGGGACCTCTCGCCGACGCTGGCCGGCCTGACCCTGACCAGCGGCGGCCTCACCTGGGCGGTCGGCTCCTGGCTCCAGGGCCGGCCCGGGGCGGAGCGCTACCGCGAGGCGATGATCCGGGGCGGCCTGCTGCTGACCGCGGTGGCGATCGGGGGCGCCGCGCTGGTGCTGTTCCCGGCGGTGCCGGCCTGGGTCGCGTCGGTGGCCTGGGGCGTCGGCGGCATCGGGATGGGGATGGCGATCGCGAGCGTCAGCGTGCTGATGATGAAGCTCTCCACGCCGGAGGACGCCGGGGCCAACTCGGCCGCCCTGCAAATGAGCGACGCGCTGGGCAACGTGCTGCTGACCGGGATGGCCGGGGTGCTGTTCGCGGCGCTGGGCGGCGGCTCGCTCGCCGCCGCCCACGAGGGCGGCGGGGCGGCCGGCTCGCCCGGCGCGTTCGCGGTGATCCTGCTGTCGATGGCCGGGGTGGCGCTGCTCGGCGCGCTGCTGGCCGGCCGGGTGCGGGCGAAGGCCTGACGGTCAGGACCCGGCGGGGGCTCCGGCCCCCGCCGGGGCGCCGAGGAAGGCCTCCCAGCCGCCGGCCGGGGCCTGGCCCGGGGCGAGGGTCTGGAGCTTGCGCAGCACCGCCGGGTCCTGGGCGTCCAGCCAGTCGACCAGCTGCCGGAAGGAGACCAGCCGGACCTCCGGCTTGCCCGCGATGGTCCGGAGGACGTCCTCGACGGCGTTCATGTAGATGCCGCCGTTCCACTCCTCGAAGTGGTTGCCGATGACGTACGGCGCCCGGTTGCCGTTGTAGGTGCGGTCGAAGCCCATCAGGTAGGCGTCGCGGGCCTGGGTCTGGAAGCCGGGGTGGAGCGCCGGGTCGGCCTTGGTGTTGGGGCCGCACTGGTTGTACATGATGTTGTAGTCCATCGAGAGCACCTGGAAGGTGTGCCCGGGGAACGGGATGGACTGCAGCGGGAGGTCCCACAGGGCGCCGCCCTGGATCTTCTGCGGCCACACCTGGGTGCCGTTGCCGCTGCTGTCGTAGCGCCAGCCGCGCTTGACCGCGGTGGGCAGCAGGTTGCGCTGGCCCTCCAGACAGGGGGTGCGGCTGCCGATCAGCTCCTTGCGGTAGTCGAAGGGCAGCGCCGGCAGGTCGGTGAAGCCGGTGTTGGTGCGCCAGTTCGTCACGAAGTCCATCGCCTGCTGGATCTCGCTGTCCCACTCCTCGGGGGACCATTTGCCGACGCCGGTGGAGCCGCAGAAGTGGCCGTTGAAGTGGGTCCCGATCTCGTGGCCCTCCAGCCAGGCCGCGTGCACGTTCTCCAGGGTGTCGCGGATGTGCTGGTCGCTCAGGTAGCCGATGTCGGAGGCGCCGGCCCTGTGCTGCGGCGGGCGGTAGAGGTCCTTCTTGGACTCCGGCAGCAGGTAGAGGCCGCTGAGGAAGAAGGTCATCTTCGCGTCGTGCTCCTGCGCCAGCCGGCGGAAGCGGGCGAACAGGCCGTTGTCGAGCTCGCCGGCGCCGTCCCAGGAGAAGACCACGAACTGCGGCGGGCGCTGGCCGGGCTGCAGCCGGTCGGGGACCGGCTGGTGCGGCTGGGCGCCGGTGTCCGAGGTGGAGCCGTCGCCGATCAGGACGGCCTGCGGCTTGGGGGCCGGGGCCGGGGCGGGGGTGTCGCCCCGCTCGTCGGCCGTGCCGGTGGCCGGGACGACGGCTCCGGGCACCCGCACTCCGCCGGTGGCGTGGTCGCTGCCGCAGCCGGCCGCCAGGGTGGCGGCGGTGGCGGCGCCCGCCGCCAGCAGGGTGCGGCGTGAGAGGGCTTCCATGGTCACTCCGTTCGTGGGGCGGTGGGGCGGCGTGCGGGAGTGCGGAGTCCGGTCGGACAAGTGGGTGATACAACCCGTGGCCGGGTCAGCATGGCACGGGGGCGGGGCCGGTCGGAGAGGCGCAGCGCGTCGTCCGGAGCGATCGCCCGAACGCCGCAACCGATCGGGTCCGTAGAACCGTCGGTAGCTCGTGTCGGGAGTGTTCCTGCGGCGATCGTATGCGGGGGGCGGCCGTCGCGCTCCGCGACCGGGTGCCCACGGGGCGCACGAAAGAGGGCGTCAGCCCTGCCGATCGGCGGGTGCCGGTACGACCGTCGTATGGACGTGCCTTACAGTCCGTTCCGGTTGAATTGTTTCCCAGGAAACTCCCAGGAAGCGGGGTTCCGTCGGCAGAGGGGAGCGCCCGTGGGCGTCCAGCAGAGCAGGGGGCCCTGGCCGGGCACCCTGGCGGCGGGTGCCGCGCTGGTGCTCGGTGCCTGGCTCGTGCACGACGGAGGCCCGTCGCTGCCGCCCGCGCCGGGGGCCGGCCAGGCCCAGGCCGGGATCACGCCGGTCTCGGTCGTCCCTCCGCTGGGCCCGTCCGCGCCGACCCGGATCCGCATCCCGGCGGTGCGCCTGGACGCCCCGGTCACCGCGCTCGGACTGGACGCGGACGGCCACCTGCAGACCCCGCCCGAGGCGGACCGCAACCTGGCGGGCTGGTACCGGGGCGGGGCCAGCCCCGGCCAGCGCGGTACCGCGATCCTGGCGGGACACGTCGACAACAAGACCGGCCCCGCGGTCTTCTATCATCTGGGCGCGCTCCGTCGGGGGGACCGGATCGAGATCGCCCGGGCGGACGGCGCCACCGCCGTCTACCAGCTCTACGCCATCGAAGTGCACGACCGAAAGGACTTCCCGGACGATCGGGTCTACCGTCAGGCCACTGACGCGCAGCTGCGGGTGATCACCTGCGGCGGCTCGTACAGCGAGGAGCACGGCTACGACGGCAACGTCGTCGCCTACGGCTTCCTGGCCGACACCACCCCGCCGGGCAAAGCCGCATGAGCACGCTGACCCTTGCCTCCCGCTGGAACCCGATCGACTGGCCGCTCACCGAGGGCCTGATCCCGCACGCCGTGCTGGCGGCCGGCTGGGCGGCGCTGATCGCGCTCGCCGTCGGCCGCGGCCGGAGCTGGTGGCGGGTCCGCCTGCCCGCCGCCCTGATCACCGCCGCGGCGCTCAGCTGGCTGCTGGACGTCGTGGTCGACGGCTGGTGGCACCCCTTCCCGGAGGGCACGCCCAAGTACGTCACCTGGTGGATAGCCATCGCCCTGACCGGGCTCTGCCTGGCCGGCTACCGGATGCGCCGGCTCACCTGGCGGCGGCGGGGGCTCGCGCTGGGCCTGTGCGGCCTGGTGGTGCTGATGGCCTCCTCCGAGGTGAACATCGGCTTCGGCCAGTTCCCGAGCGGGCGCGTGATGCTCGCGCCGTGGCTGACCAAGACCGACGGGCTGGTCGCCGACAAGGCGGGCCAGACCGTGGCCGCCCCGCCGGGCAGGACGCTGGAGGAGGTCTGGCAGCCCCCGGCGGACCTGCCCGAGAAGGGCACCGTGTCGGTGGTGCCGATCCCCGGCACCAAGTCGGGCTTCAAGGCCCGCGACGCGTACGTCTACCTCCCGCCCGCCTACCAGGCCACCCCGCGGCCGCTGCTCCCGGTGGTCGTGATGATCACCGGTCAGCCCGGCGTCCCGGGGGACTGGGTGCTCTCCGCGCAGATCAACGAGGCGCTGGACGCCTACGCCGCGGACCACGGCGGCCTCGCGCCGATCGTGGTGATGCCCGACCAGCTCGGCTCCACCTGGGCCAACACGCTCTGCCTCGACTCCAAGATCGCCAAGACCCAGACCTACCTGGCGGTGGACGTCCCCGAGTGGGTGCACCAGCATCTCCAGACGGCGGCCGGCCGGAAGTCCTGGGCGATCGGGGGCGCCTCGATGGGTGGAACCTGCGCCCTCCAGCTCGGCGTCAACGCCTCCGACGTGTACGGCACCGTCCTCGACATGTCCGGGCAGGAGGAACCGACCCTGGGCAGTCGGGAACAGACCGTCAAGGCCGCCTTCGGTGGTGACGAGAAGAAGTTCGACGCGGTCGATCCGCTCCAGGTGATGGCCCGCAAGAAGTTCCCGGACACCAACGTCGCGTTGGTCGTCGGCGAGACCGACGAGGAGTTCAGACCGCAGATGGAGAAGGTCTACCAGGCCGCGCAGGCGGCCGGAATGAAGTCCAAGTTCGAACTGATGCCGGGCGGCCACGGCTGGGTCGTCTTCCGGCCCGGCATCGCCCAGCAGCTCCCGTGGCTCGCCCAGCAGACCGGGCTGACCCGGTGACCGGGGCGGGGACGGCGCTGGCCACCGTCGGCGAGCAGCGCGGGCCGGGGCCGGACGCGGAGCGCTCGGCCGAGCGCGGCACCGACCGGGCCGACCGGGCGCCGGTCACCCGGACGCCGGAGCCGCGCCCGCAGAAGGTCCGGCGGGCGGCCGGGGTGCTCGGCGCCAGGCTGCGCTCGGCGCCGCTGACGCTGGCCCTGCTGGCCGGGCTCTGGCTGCTCGGCGCGGCCACCCGCAGCCTGGGCCACGGCCCGTCGGACCGGCTGCTGGAGCGGGCCGGCATCGGCCTGTCCACGCTGGCCGAGGGCCACTGGTGGACGCCGGTCACCTCGATGTTCTGGTGCTCGGGCCGCGGCTCGTACGTGTTCACCAGCCTGCTGCTGCTCCTGGTCGGCCCGGCCGCCGAGCACCGGCTCGGGCGGCTGCGCACCCTCGCGGTGCTGGTCGGCGGGCAGGTGGTCGGCACCCTGCTGGGCACCGGGCTGGTCGCGTTCGGCTCCTCGGCGGGGGAGCAGTGGACCGCCTCGGTGGCCGACCAGATCTCGGTCGGCCCCGGCGTCGGCGTGTTCGCGCTGGCCGGGGTCCTCGGGTACCGGCTCACCGTGCTCTGGCGCCGCCGGCTGCACCTGCTGGTGCTGCTCGTCCCGCTGGTGATGACGCTGTACGTGGGCCACCTGCAGAGCGTCCAGCGGTGCGCCGCCGCGCTGGCCGGGCTCGGCCTGGGCGCGCTGGTCAGCCGGGGCCGCCCGCACCTGCGCACGCACCGCTCCTCGCACTCGGAGACCCGGGTGCTGGTGGCGCTCTGCCTGGTCGCGGCCGCCTTCGGGCCGCTGCTCGCCTCGCTGTACGACAACGCCAGCGGGCCGTTCAACACCTTCTCCGAGCTGTACTTCTCGCACCGGCTCAGCCCGGACGAGGTGGCCGACTTCTGCGCGCAGTCGGCGCACGACTGCGCCCGGGCGCACGCCGTCGTCCGGATCTTCGACACCCCGGGCCGGATGATGGCCGCGCTGATCCCGGCGCTGCTGCTGGTGCTCGCCGAGGGGCTGCGCCGGGGGCTGCGGTTCGCCTGGCTGGTCACCGTGGCCACCGAGCTGCTCTGGGCGGCGCTGCTGTGCTGGCTCTACCTGGACGCCGGGCCGGTCAGCCGGGACGTGGTGCAGTACTTCGTCGAGGCGCTGCTGCTGCCGCTGCTGACCACCGCGCTGCTGGTGGCCACCCGCAAGCGGTTCCTGCTGCGGCTGTCCGGCCGCTCGGTGCGCCGGCTGGCCCTGGTGCTCGGCGGCGCGGCGCTCGCCTCCGCGGCCACCTACGTGGGGGTCGGGCGGCTGGTGGCCGGGGAGTTCGAGCCGGGGGCGTCCGCCCGCCGGCTGGTGGCCGGGCTGCCGGCCCAGTTCCTGCCGCCCGCGTACAACGACCTGCTGCCGGACTACCCGATCGCGGTCGGGCCGGTGGCGCGCTTCCTGGAGACGTACTGCGGGCTGGCGTTCTGGGCGGTCGCGCTGGCCGTGCTGCTGTCGGTCTTCCGCCGGCCGGTGCTGCACACCGACGCGGCGGCGGCCGCCCGCGCGCGGGCGCTGCTGGCCGAGCACGGCGGCGGGACGCTCTCGTTCATCGCCACCTGGGACGGCAACCACTACTGGTTCGACGAGGGCGGCCGGGCGGCCGTCGCCTACCGGGTGGTGGGCACCGTCGCGCTGACCACCGGCGACCCGTTCGGCGCGCCGGAGGACCGGGCCCGGGCGGTGGCCGGCTTCGCCCGGTACTGCGACGCGCGCGGCTGGACGCCGTGCTTCTACAGCGTCTGCGGCGAGACCAGGGCCGCCACCGCGCAGCTCGGCTGGCGCTCGGTGCAGGTCGCCGAGGACACCGTGGTGCCGCTGCCCGAGCTGGCCTTCACCGGCCGCAAGTGGCAGGACATCCGCACCGCCCTCAACAAGGCCGGCAAGCAGGGCATCTCCGCGGAGTGGTGGGCGTACCACGAGGCGCCGCTCGCGCTGCGGGAGCAGATCCGGGCGATCTCCGAGGAGTGGGTCTCCGAGAAGGGCCTGCCGGAGATGGGCTTCACGCTCGGCGGGCTGGAGGAGCTGGACGACCCGGACGTGCGGGTGCTGATCGCGGTGGACGAGCAGCGGGTGGTGCACGGGCTGACCAGCTGGATGCCGGTGTACGAGAACGGCGTGCCGGTCGGCTGGACGCTGGACTTCATGCGCCGGCGCTCGGACGGCTTCCGCGGCGTCAGCGAGTTCCTGATCGCCTCGGCGGCGCTCGGCTTCAAGGAGGAGGGCGCGCGCTTCCTGTCGCTGTCGGGCGCGCCGCTGGCCCGGACCGGGCAGGACGAGGAGCCCACCGGCCTGCAGCGGATGCTGGACTGGATGGGCAAGGTGCTGGAGCCGGTGTACGGCTTCCGCTCGCTGCTGGCGTTCAAGGCGAAGTTCCAGCCGGAGTACCGGCCGATGTACATGGCGTACCCCGACCCGGCCGCACTGCCCGGCATCACCAGGGCGATCGGCAAGGCGTACCTGCCGCACCTGACCGCGGCCCAGGGCGTCCGGCTGATGCGCAAGCTCTCGGGCTGACCCGCCCAGGGGGCGCGACCGTACGGGCTTCCCGGGCCCCGGACCCGGGTCGCCGCGCGACGGACGCGGACGGACGGTTCACCACGCGGGCGGGCGCGTCACGGCCCGGAAGCACGGGGGGCGCTCCCGCGGGCCGGCGCCCCCGTCAGCCGAGCAGCTGGGCGAGCGCGCGGTCGGCGTCCAGGTGCAGGTGCTCCTCGCCCTCCGGGACGACCAGCCGGCTGCGCCACAGGAAGCGGCGCAGGTCGGCGGCGTCGAACTGGAGCAGCGCGGTGCCCTCGGGCGCCCGCAGCTCGACCATGGTGCGCCGGCCGACCGCGGGCCGGACGTGGACGTCCCCGGCGCCGGACGGCAGCTCCAGACCGGCCGAGAGCAGCTGGCGCGCGAAGACCCAGACGATGTCCTCGGAGCCCCGGCGCTCGGCCGGGTCGTCCAGCGAGAACTCGGCGGGGAAGGCCATCCGGACGGCCAGCGGGTCCTCCGGCAGGTAGGAGAGCCCCACCCGCAGCCGGACGGAGCGGTGGGAGGAGAGGATCAGGCGGGCCTGGACGGTCTCTTCGACGGTGCGCACGGGCGGGGTCCCTTCGGTTCGGTGCGAGGCTGCGTGACAGCAGTGAGGGTTGCTGCGGCCTCACCCTGGTGAGAGTCCCGGGACCGGTGGTGCTTACCGGGTTCCACGAGGCAATCGGTGTGATCCGGGTCACATCGATTTCCGGCCGCGCGGGCCCGGCGCGGAGCGCCGCCTGGAGGCCCGAACGGCGCCGGACCCGGTACGCTGGGCGGGTTGTCCGATTGCCGCCCGACCGCGGGGTGAGGCCGCAAAACCGCCTCTGACCTGCGATGATCCCCCTCGGAGACCGTGAGTACTGCCGCCGCCTCCTCGATGCCGCTGTTCTCCGACGTACCGGAGCCGCAGGCGCCCGTCCGATCCGTCGGCCACGCCGCGCCCGCCGGTTCGCACCACCTCTCCCCGGCCTTCCCCGGCCGCGCCCCCTGGGGCACCGCCGGCAAGCTGCGGGCCTGGCAGCAGGGCGCGCTGGACAAGTACATCGAGACCCAGCCGCGCGACTTCCTCGCGGTCGCCACCCCGGGCGCAGGCAAGACCACCTTCGCGCTCACCCTGGCCTCGTACCTGCTGCACAACCACCTGGTGCAGCAGGTGACGGTCGTCGCACCGACCGAGCACCTGAAGAAGCAGTGGGCCGAGGCCGCCGCGCGGATAGGCATCCGGCTGGACCCGGCGTACTCCTCCGGGCCGCTCTCCCGGGACTACCACGGCATCGTGGTCACCTACGCGGGCGTCGGGGTCAACCCGATGCTGCACCGCAACCGGACCGAGGCCCGCAAGACCCTCGTGATCATGGACGAGATCCACCACGCCGGTGACTCCAAGTCCTGGGGCGAGGCCTGCTTCGAGGCCTTCGAACCGGCCACCCGCCGACTGGCGCTGACCGGTACGCCGTTCCGCTCCGACACCAACCCGATCCCGTTCGTGGCCTACGACGCGGGCAGCGACGGCATCCGCAAGTCCATCGCCGACTACACCTACGGCTACGGGCACGCGCTCGCCGACCACGTCGTCCGCCCGGTGATCTTCCTCAGCTACAGCGGCAACATGCGCTGGCGCACCAAGTCCGGCGACGAGCTGGAGGCCCGGCTCGGCGAGCCGATGACCAAGGACCTGATCGCCCAGGCCTGGCGCACCGCGCTGTCCCCGCAGGGCGAGTGGATCCCCTCCGTCCTCCAGGCCGCCGACCGGCGCCTCACCGAGGTCCGCAAGGCGATCCCGGACGCCGGCGGACTGGTCATCGCCACCGACCAGAACGTGGCCCGCGCCTACGCCAAGATGCTGCGCGAGATCAGCGGCGAGAAGGTCACCCTGGTCCTCTCCGACGAGACCGAGGCCTCCAAGCGGATCTCCGACTACGCGGAGGGGACCTCGCGCTGGATGGTCGCCGTCCGCATGGTGTCCGAGGGCGTCGACGTGCCCCGGCTGTGCGTCGGGGTCTACGCCACCTCGATCTCCACCCCGCTGTTCTTCGCCCAGGCCGTCGGCCGCTTCGTGCGCGCCCGCAAGCGCGGCGAGACGGCCTCGGTGTTCCTGCCGACCATCCCGATGCTGCTGGGCTTCGCCAACGAGATGGAGCTCCAGCGCGACCACGTGCTGGACCGGCCGAAGAAGGAGGGCGACGGCCTCTTCGACGAGGAGGACCGGCTGCTCGCCGAGGCCGAGCGGGCCAACGACGGGCCGGACGGCGCGGGCGGCGACGAGTTCTCCTACGAGGCGCTGGGCTCCGAGGCGGTCTTCGACCGGGTCCTGTACAACGCCATGGAGTTCGGCATGCAGGCCCACCCGGGGAGCGAGGAGGAGGAGGACTACCTCGGCATCCCGGGCCTGCTGGAGCCGGACCAGGTGCAGATGCTGCTCCAGAAGCGCCAGCACCGGCAGATCCAGCGCAGCAAGACCAAGCCCGCCGAGGAGGCCGACCTGCTGGAGCTGCCGGCCGAGCAGCGGCCGGTGGTCACCCACCAGGAGCTGCGGGAGCTGCGCAAGGAGCTGAACGCGCTGGTGGCCGCCTGGCACCACCGCACCAACCAGCCGCACGGCACCATCCACAACGAGCTGCGCCGCCAGTGCGGCGGGCCGCTCACCGCGCAGGCCACCGCCAACCAGCTCAAGGCGCGGATCGTGAAGATCCGGGAGTGGGCCAACTAGTCCGGGCGGCGGCCCGGCGGGGCCTGTCGGCGGAGGGGCTTCGAAGGGCGGCGCGTCCGGTCACCGGACCGGGGGCGCGTCCGGAGCCCGACGCACCCGGCGAATCGCGGGGGTTCGTCCCGAATCCGAGGCGCTGTTGGAGTTGATCACGCCCGAATTTTGGACAACCACTTCCGTCGCGTCATTTCCTTCACTACCTTTCCCCCACGCTCTTCCGTCGGGCAACCCCCGCGGGACGGCGTCGCAGGGCCGTGCACGTCAACGACGACGCCGTACGGCCCGAGCGCGGCCACCCCCACCTGCGCGCGACACCGACCTTGGAACGGCGCCGCCCGCCCCGCGAGCGCCGCGGAAAGGATTGCCCGTCGTGACAGCCGAGACCTCCCAGACCCTGGACCGCGGCGTCCGGGTCCTCAAGCTCCTCGCCGACTCCGAGCGCGGGCTCACCGTGACCGAGCTGGCCGCCCGGCTGGCCGTCAACCGGACCGTGGTCTACCGGCTGCTGGCCACCCTGGAGCAGCACGGCCTGGTCCGCCGGGACATCGGCGGGCGCGCCCGGGTCGGCCTCGGCGTGCTGCGCCTCGCGCACCGGGTGCACCCGCTGCTGCGCGAGGCCGCGCTGCCGGCCCTGCGCAGCCTCGCCGAGGACCTCGGCGCCACCGCCCACCTGACCCTGGTGGACGGCAACGAGGCGCTGGCCGTCGCCGTGGTCGAGCCCAGCTGGACCGACTTCCACGTCGCCTACCGGACCGGCCTGCGCCACCCGCTCACCGAGAGCGCGGCCGGCCGGGCGATCCTGGAGGCGCGCACCTTCCCCAGCCAGCGCCGGCCCGAGCAGGGCTTCGTCATCACCCGGGCGGAGGAGCAGTCCGGGGCGAGCGGGGCCGCCGCCGCGCTGGTCGGACTGAGCGGCATCGAGGGCAGCGTCGGCGTGGTGATGCTGAACGGCATGGTGCCCGAGCGGGTCGGCCCCCGGGTGGTGGAGGCGGCGACCGAGGTGGCCGACGCCCTGAGGTAGCGCCCGCACCCGGTGTCGGGTGTGTTTGGATTCCCCTTGTGTCCGACACCAAGCTCTCCAAGGCCCTCACCTCCCCGCGGACCCGCGCGCTCACGCTGTGCGGGGTGCTGGTCGCCGCGCTGTTCGGGGTGGCCGCCTTCGTCCCGCTGCCGTACACGATCACCTGGCCGGGCCTGACCGCGGACACCCTGGGCTCGTACGAGGACAAGCCGGTCCTCACGATCACGGGCGCGCCGCTGCGCACCACCGAGGGCGAGCTGCGGATGGTCACCATCACGGCGACCAACCCGGGGCAGAAGAACACCTTCTGGCGCTCGATGCAGGCCTGGTTCGACCCGAAGGAGGCCGTGCGCCCGACCGAGACGGTCTACCCGGAGAGCAACCCGGTGAAGGCCGACGAGGCGACCGCCGCGCAGATGGCCGAGTCCCAGGACGCCGCCACCGCGGCCGCGCTGAACTACCTCCGCCTGTCGCCGGACCAGGTGAAGGTCAAGGTCGACCTAGGCGCGGTCGGCGGCCCGAGCGCCGGCCAGATGCTGGCGCTGGGCATCGTCGACAAGCTGGCCGGCGACGGCAAGGGCGGCGACCTCACCGGCGGGCTCACCGTCGCCGGCACCGGCACCATCGAGGCGGACGGCACCGTCGGCCCGGTCGGCGGCGTCCCCCTGAAGACGCAGGCGGCGGCCCGGGACGGCGCGACGGTGTTCCTGCTGCCCAAGGACGAGTGCTCGGACGCCAAGGTGAACACCCCGAAGTCGCTGCGGCTGGTGCCGGTCGGCACCCTCGGCGAGGCGGTCTCCGCCCTGGAGGCGCTGAAGAGCGGCGGCAGCGTCCCGTCCTGCTGACCCCCGGCCGGCCTCGTGCGGGCCGCCGACCGGCCGGGCGTCCCCCCGCACGGGGTCGGCCCGGCCCGCGCGGTCAGATTCCGAAGGCGACCGCGGCGAAGTCCTCGCCGAGCCGGGTGCGCAGCTCGGCGGCGATCCCGGCCAGCCGGTGGGCCTGGGCCATCGGCAGGGAGACCGAGATCGCGCCGATGCCGTTGCCCGCGACGATCGGCACCGCCGCACCCGCCGAGCCGAGCGCGTACTCCTGGAACTGGGTGATCGGGACGGCCCGCCGCGGGCCCTGGCGGGGCAGCAGCGGCAGGCAGGCCGGGTCCCGCAGGGTGTACGGGGTGAACGGCACCATCGGGTAGCGGGCCAGGTGGGCCCGGCGCTCCTCGGCGGTCATCAGGGCGAGCAGGGTCTTCCCGGCCGCGTGGGCGTGCGCGCCGACCCGCCAGCTGTGCCGGTCGATCAGCGGCGCGCCGGGGGCCTCGGCGGCCTCGATCAGCTCCACCTCGCCGTGCCGGTACCAGGTGAAGTAGACGGCGGCGGACAGCTCGTCGGCGAGCAGGCCCAGCAGGGCCCTGAGCCGGGCCCGGTCGGTGGCCGGGCCGTCGTCCCGGACCAGCCCGGTGACGGCGGGGCCGGTCAGGTAGCGGCCGCTGTGGCGCTCCAGGTAGTGGTCGTGCACCAGGGTGCGCAGCAGGTGGTAGGCGGTGCCCAGGGCGAGGTCGGTGTCCCGGGCGAGCTGCTTGGCGGTGGCGCCCTTGGGGTAGCGGGCGGCCGCCGCCAGCAGGCGCAGGGCCCGCTGGGCGGAGGCGATGAGGGTGGGGGCGGTACCGTCGGCCGCGACGGCGTTCGTCATGCGGGGGCCGACCAGGGGGAGGGCGCGGCCGCCACGGGTATCAGCGGGCCGGAGAGCGGCGCCAGGATTTGTAGAACGTTCATACATAAATCTTGCGGCCCCCGACGCCTCCTGCCTATGCCGAATCGGCGCGTGGCGTGGCGCGGACCCTCCTACTCGGCGGCGGCCTGGTCCACCAGCGGCAGGATCCGGTACGGCACCGGGTTCTCCAGCACGATCGCGGTGGACGAGCGGACGATCCCGTCGAAGCCCAGCACCCGGTCGATCACCCGCTGCAGATCGGCGTTGGACCGGGCCACGATCCGCACCAGCATGTCCCCGATCCCGGTGATGGTGTGCAGCTCCAGCACCTCCGGCACGCTCGCCAGGTGCGCCCGCACGTCCGCGCCCTGCCCCTGGGAGATCTCCAGGGTGGCGAAGGCCGTCACCGGGTAGCCGATCGCCGCCGGGTCCACCTCCGGGCCGAAGCCGCCGATCACGCCCTTGGCCTGGAGCCGGTCCAGCCGGGCCTGGACGGTCCCCCGGGCGACCTGCAGCCGGCGCGAGCACTCCAGCACCCCGATCCGGGGCTCCTCGGCGAGCAGCCGGATCAGCCGGCCGTCCAGCGGGTCGATCGTGTCGTTCGTACTGCCCACGATGGAATTCCCTTGAGGGGCAGTGGAGTTGGGGGAGCCGGGGGAGCTCGGCGAGTGGGCGGGGGGCATTCGCGGCACCGTCCTGTGGTGGGCATTCTGTACAGCGGCGCGGCCGATTCTCCCGCTCCGGGGCACAGCTTGACCAGGAGGAAACGGAACAGTTGCGCGCGGGTCGGCCCGGCGACACCCTCCAGCCACACCCCCGTGCGCAGGGCCCCACCCCCGGTGCCGGGGGCGGCCACGATGGTCCGTACGCCTACCGGGAGGGCAGTCATGACCGACACCGCCGCCGAACCCGCCCTGTTCGGGGCAGACCTCCCAGTGGACCCGGCGGAGGCGGGGCCGCTGCCGATGGGCCGCGCCGACGCGGTGGTCTTCGCGGTCGCCGACGCCGAGCGGGCGGCCCGCCGCTACTGCGCCGCGCTCGGGCTGCGATGTACCGCGTACGCCGGGCCGGAGACCGGCGAGCCGGAGCTGCTCTCGTACGTGCTCGCGGCTCCGGGCACGCGGATCGTGCTCACCTCCCCGGTGCCCGCCGCCCCGCCGGGGCCCGCCGCCCCGGTGCGGACCGCCTCCCGGACCGCCTCCCGGGTGCGGACCGGCGGCCCGCGCGGCCGGGAGCTGACCGCGTACCTGGACCGGTACGGGGACGGGGTGCTGGACCTCGCGGTGAGCGTGCCGGACGTCTACTACGCCTACGACTACGCGGTGGACCGGGGCGCGCTGTCGCTGGCCGAGCCGTACGAGGCGCGGGACGACTACGGCGCGGTGCTGCTGGCCACCATCGGGGTGCCGGGCGGGACCAGGCACACGCTGGTGGACCGGGCGGGGTACGTGGGGCCGTACCTGCCGGGGTACGTGCCGTGCGACGGCCTCTGACGGGGCGTCGTGCGGCGGACCGGTTCCTGACGGTCCGCCGGGAGCGCCTCAGCGGATCGCCGTCTCCACGATCGGCGGGTGGCCGTTCCAGGAGGCGAAGACGGAGTTGGCCTCGTCGCCCCGGGTGAAGTCGACCCGCAGCCACTGGCCGTCGGTCCACACCTGCATCTGCCAGCCCGGGTCCGGGGTGGCGGAGACCAGGGTGGCCCGGTCCGGCTTCAGGTCCAGCGCGACCTTGCCGCCCGGGATCGGGTAGCTCTTCACCGTGGACGTCGTGGTGGCGGTGGGGACGGGCCGGCGGGTGGGCGGCGCGGCGGCGGTGGTGGCGGGGGCCGGGCCGTGCGGGGCGGTGGCGGCGTTGGTGGTGCCGGTGGTCGGGGAGGCCGCCGGGGAAGGGGTCGTGGACTGTGCGGCGGAGCGCGGCTGGTCCGCGGTGGCGGGCGCGGAGTGCAGCGTGCCGTCGGCCTTCGGGGAGGGCAGCGGCAGCGCCGTGGGCCGTTCGAACGCGGCGCCGGTCAGCACCGCGTGCACGCCGAGCCAGGACAGCGCCACCGCCGCCCCGGTGGCCGCCGCCCAGGCGCCGAGCTGTACCAGTCCGTTCCGCATCGTCCGCACATCCTGCCGTATTTCCATACGGATGGAGACCGGCACCCCCGGTATTCAGCAGGGCAGTTGCACAATGTCCGGACCCACCCCCGAGGTACAGACCATTGACCGGCGATGGCGTACCGTGCAGGCCCATGGCAACAGTGCTCGTGGTCGAGGACGACCCCTTCGTACGATCCGCCCTCATCCGGCACCTGACCGACACCGGTCACGCGGTCCGCAGTGTGGGCACGGCTCTGGAGGCGCTGCGGGAGGTCGCCCAGGTCGGCTGTGACCTGGTGATCCTCGACCTCGGCCTGCCGGACCTGGACGGCAGCGAGGCGCTCAAGATGTTCCGGGGCCTGACCAACGTGCCGGTGATCATCTCCACCGCCCGGGACGACGAGGCCGAGATCATCCGGCTGCTCAACGACGGCGCCGACGACTACCTGGTGAAACCTTTCTCCGGGGAGCACCTCAGCGCCCGGATGACCGCCGTGCTGCGCCGCTTCGGCAGCGGCGCGGCCCCCGTCGCCCAGGTGCTGCGGGTCGGCGGACTGGCCATCGACCTCCAGCGGCGGGAGGCCGCGCTGGACGGACGGCCGCTCGACCTGACCCGCCGTGAGTTCGACCTGCTGGCCTTCCTGGCCGCCCGGCCCGGCGTGGTGGTGCCGCGCAAGGAGATCCTCGCCGAGGTCTGGCAGCAGACCTACGGCGGCGACCAGACCATCGACGTCCACCTCTCCTGGCTGCGCCGCAAGCTCGGCGAGACCGCCTCCAACCCCCGCTACCTGCACACCGTCCGGGGCGTCGGGGTCCGACTGGAGGCCGCCGGAGGACTGCCGGAGCACCGGACATGAGGCGGTTCGGGCGCTCGCTGCGCTGGGCCCTGATCAAGGCCGCGGTGGCCGGGACCACCATGGTCGCGCTGGCCTTCCTGATCCCGCTCGGGCTGATGGTCCAACAGACCGCGCGGGACCGGGCCTTCACCGCCGCCGAACGCCAGGCCGCGGCGCTCGGGCCCGCCCTGGCCATCACCACCGACGAGGACGCGGTCAACCGGGCCCTGGCCAGTACGGACGCGGGCGGGCAGGGGCGGATGGCGGTGCACCTTCCGGCGGCCGGGCAGCCCGCCGGAGCGGGCGGCGCCGAGGCGGCGACCGCGGGGACGGGCGGAGGCGGCCCCGGGACGGTGGCCGCGGGGACGGGCGGGGGCGGCCCCGGTGTGGCGGCCGCCGGGACCGGCGAGCCCGAGGGCCCGATGCTGGGGGAGGGGCGCGCCGCCGCGGCCGACGTGGCCACGGCCGGCGGAAAGGGCCGCTCCTTCACCGTGAAGGTGGCCGGCGGGTACGCCCTGCTCCAGCCGGTCGCGGTGGACACCGGGCGGACCGCGGTGGTCGAGGTGTTCGTGGCCGAGAGCGACCTCACCCGGGGCGTGGCCACCGCCTGGCAGGTGCTCTCCGCCGTGGCGCTCGGCCTGGTCGCCATCTCGGTGCTGGTCGCCGACCGGATGGGCAGCCGCATCGTCGCCTCCGCGCGGAAGCTCGCCGCCGCCGCCCGCTCGCTCGGCGCCGGGAACCTCGCGGTGCGGGTCCCGGTGGAGGGCCGGCTGGTCGCGGGCAGCCCGGAGGAACTGCGCGAGGCCGGCCAGGCGTTCAACACCATGGCCGACCGGGTGGTCCAACTCCTCGCCGCCGAACGGGAACTGGCCGCGGACCTGTCGCACCGGCTGCGCACCCCGCTGACCGTGCTGCGGCTCAACGCCGCCTCGCTCGGCGAGGGCGACGCGGCCGACGCCACCCGGCACGCGGTCGCCCAACTGGAGCGCGAGGTCGACCAGATCATCCGCTCGGCCCGCCGCGCCCCCGAGGACGCGCCCGTCGTCGCGGTCGGCTGCGACGCCGCCGAGGTGATCCGGGAGCGGGTCGCCTTCTGGTCGGCGCTGGCCGAGGACGAGGGGCGCCGCTGGCAGCTGGCCGGCGCCGAGCGGGCGGCGCCGGTGCCCGTCCAGCGCGGCGACCTGGCGGCCGCCGTCGACGCGCTGCTCGGCAACGTCTTCCGGCACACCGCCGTCGGCACCGCCTTCTCGGTGGACGTGCTGGCCACCGACTGCTCGGTGATCGTGCTGGTCGGCGACGCCGGACCGGGGTACAGCGACCCGGCCGCCGCCCTCAAACGCGGCGAGGGGCACGGCGGCGAGGGCTCCACCGGCCTCGGCCTGGACATCGTCCGCAAGCTCGCCGAGTCCACCGGCGGGGACCTCGCGCTCGGCCGCTCCGCGGTGCTCGGCGGCGCCGAGACCCGGCTGCGGCTGCGCACCGGGCCGCAGGAGGCGGCGCCCGCGCGGGGCGGACGGCGGCGGAGCCGGGGCGCGCTGTTCCAGAAGTGACGGCGGCTCGGGGTGGCCGGGCGCCAGGTGTGGCGGCACGGCGGCCGCGCGCTCTTCCTTAACGGCGGCCTAAGGGACCTCTACCGCTCGCTCAGCCCGCCCGCCGCGCCCCCGGCCCACCGCTAGCGTCGGTCACGCCGACCTCCACCCCGGCGCCGACCCCACCCCGGCCGTCACCCCCACGGCGACCGGTGTGCCCGTTCCCCCGGTCGGCGCCGGGGCCGGACACAACCTGTGCGTGGACACCCCGCTCCACCCGCCGTACGACCTGGTCGCAGGGGCCAAGGCCCATGCCGACGCGACGTGCTCCAGCGTCGTCCAGCAGCAGGTGGACTTCACCCGGGCCCTGGGGGCGTACACGGGCTGAGGGTTGTGATTGCGTGATCGCCTGATTCCCGGCCCTGGCCGTCCGTGCCCCGCTCGCGGCGGAGGACGGCTGGTCAGGGCCGGTTCGTCACGCCGGGTAGTCGATCGTGTCCGGTTCCGCCCGGGCGGCATCCGGTATCGTCGCTGGTTGGCCCAGCCGTGGACGGAGTGGACAGTGACAGCGGTGCAAGACGAGCGCAGCCCGGTGCGGACCGCACCCGACCCCTCGCCCGCCCCCCTGTCGGACCGGCTGCGCCGGGCCCTCGGCGCCCCCGTCCGGGCGCTGCGCGAGGCCCCCCGCCGCCCGCTGCTGGCGGCCTCCGCCGTCGCGCTGCTGTCCCTGCTGGTGTACGCGGTGGTCCGCCACTTCGTGCACACCTCGATGGTGGACATGATCGTCTACCGGGCCGAGGGCGCCGCCGTGGCCAACGGCACCGACCTGTACGCGCTGCGCGTCACCGAGTGGAACCTGCCCGCGACCTACCCGCCGTTCGCGGCGATGCTGTTCGTCCCGACCACCTGGTTCCCGGTCCCCTTCCTCCGGGTGGCGATCACTCTCGGCAACATCGGGCTGCTCGCCCTGCTGACCCACCTGTCCTTCAAGCTGGCCGGGTGGCCGCGCCGCGAGCTGCGGCCGATCGGCGTGATCCTGGTGACCGGCCTCGGGGTCTGGCTCGAACCGGTCTTCACCACGCTCCGTTACGGCCAGATCAACCTCGCGCTGGCCTGCCTGATCCTCTGGGACCTCACCCGTCCGGACGGGCGGCGGAGCAAGGGCGTGGCGATCGGCATCGCCGCCGGCATCAAGCTCACCCCCGGCCTGTTCGCGGTCTACCTGCTGGTCACCGGACGGATCCGGGCCGCCTTCGTGGCCGGCCTCACCTTCCTCGGCACCTTCCTGCTCGGCGCCCTGGTCCTGCCCGACGCCACCTGGGGCTTCTGGACCAAGTACCTCTACGACTCCTCCCGGGTCGGCAAGACCTGGATCGTCGACAACCAGTCGATGCGCGGCGCCTTCGCCCGCCTGCTGCACAGCGCCGACCCCGGCACCGTCGCCACCCTCGGCGCCGGCCTGGTCGCGGTGGCCGGCCTCGCCGTCGCCGCCTGGGCCGCGCGCAGCGGCCGCTGGCTGCCCCGGGCCGAGGCCTGGGGCGTCTGCTGCGCGGCCGTCACCGCCGTCCTGATCTCGCCGATCAGCTGGACCCACCACTGGGTCTGGTGCGTGCCGATGCTCGTCCTGCTCGCCGCCGAGGCCTCGGTCGAGCACGCCCGCCCGGCCGGCGTCCGCCGACTGCGCTGGCGGGCCGCCTTCTGGGCCACGCTGGTCGCCTTCCTGTCCTTCGCGATGTGGGCCGCGAAGCCGGTCGGCCTGGCCGTCCTCGACATGTCACCGTGGCGCCAGCTGCCGACCTCCGTCTACCCGTGGGTCGGACTCTGCTTCCTGCTCGCCGCCGCCGTCCGGATAAGGGCCCGACGGCGCTCGGCCGGCGCGCCGCTGGTCCGGCTGCCCGGACAGCGGGAGACCGGCGGCCCGGACGCCGCCCGCGGTCGTCAGCAGGCCCCCGCGGCCCGCTGAGCCGGCGGGGGCGCCGCTCCTGCTTCCCTGTTCCCGCGCTCGCGGTTCCTGCCGAGCCCGCTGCCCGTGCTCGTGGTCGCGGTCGTGGCCGTGCTCTCGCGGGTGTCCGTGTTCGTGTCCCTGCTGCTGTCCGTGCCGGTGCACGCTGCGGCGCACGCCTAGGCGAGCAGCTCGGCGAGCGAGCCGTCCATGTCCAGCGCGGCCAGCTCGCTGCCCGGCGGGACCAGCCGGTGCGCCCGCTCCAGCCAGGCCGCGACGATCGGCAGCGGGGCCTCCAGCAGGGCGTCCCCGGCGGGCGAGCTCAGGGCCAGACAGAGCACGCTGCGCCGCCCCGAGCGGGTCGGCCAGATCCGCACGTCGCCCTGGCCGCACGGGCGGAAGGTGCCCTCGACCAGCAGCTCGCGGGCGAACACCCAGGTCACCGGGGAACCGGTGTCCAGGTGGAAGGTGATGTACACCGCGTACGGGTCGTGGCTGCCGTAGGACAGTCGGGCCGGGACGGGGACGCTGTGCTCCGGCGAGAGCACCAGGTTGAGCTCCAGCTCGTGCTCGACGACGCTGACGGGACGCTCCATGATCGTCTTCCTCTCTGCCTTCGGGCGGTGCCCGGTTCCGGGCCCCTGTGACCTTTGAGAGGGCGGTCCGCACCGGCTCTTACACACGTTTCCGGGATTTCTTCGGGAAGTTTGGTGAGGGGTGGTGAACGGCGGGTGGCACGGCGCGCGGGCGATCGTCGTGCGCTGGGTTCCTTACCTTGAGCCACCCTCCGCTGTCCGGGGATTCGCGAACTTTCCGCCACGGCTTCGATGAGGTACTACCCTTTGTGACTGCCCGGCGACTGTCCGCCCATCGGTGGCTCCCCCACGCGCGCCGAACGCCGGGCGCGCGCCTGGTCGTGCGCGCGGGGGGACGCGTCTGCGGTGGTCGGGCCCGGTCGGCCCGCACCGTCCTCGTCAGGCCCTGCCAGGAAAGAAGACCCCCATGACGGACCGCCCCTTCGCCGCCGCCGGCGACCCGGCCGTCGCACCCGAGCCCGGCTACTACCCCGACCCCTCCATCCCCGGCTTCATCCGGTACTGGGGCGGCTCGGCCTGGGTGCCCGGCACCAGCCGGCCCGCGCCCGCCGAGGGCGAGGTGCCGGCGCCGCCCCGGTACGCGACCCGCCCTCCCGTCCCGGGCGGGCCGGCGGCGCGGGCGGTGCCGCCGCCGGTGGTGCTGCTGGAGGCGGTGGCGCCGGAGGCGGGGGGTGCGGGGCCGGCGGCTCCGGAACCGGTGGCTCCGGAGCAGGTGGCCCTGGGGGCGGTGCCTTCCGGGGTGGCGCCCCCGGGGTCCGTGGCGGAGGTGCGGGGCGGGCTGCCGGCGGGCGGGGGCGACACCGGGCCGGTGTACTTCGACCAGACCTCGGGCGGGGCGTCCTTCGTGCTCGGGCCGCGGGTGGCGGAGGTGATCGGCGGGCCGGTGTTCCGGACGGTCGACGGGCCGGGGGTGCTGTCGGGGGTTTCGCCGGGGGTGCCGTTCGGGGTGCCCTCCGGGGCGCCGTCCGGGGGGCCGTCGGGTTTCGCCGGTGCCGAGCCGCCCGGGGTCGTGGACGCGCCGGTGGCCTTCGGTGCGGTGCCCGAGGCGGCCCCCGTCCCGGGGCTGGGGCTGGGGCTGGGCCCGGCTCCGGCCCCGGCCGCCGCTCCGGTCGCCGGGGATTTCGAGTCCGGCTGGCAGGCCGATCCGCGGGCGCAGCGGGGCCTGATGGAGACGGGCGACGCGCCGCGTTGGGTCTCCTGGGGGGTGCTTCCGGAGGCGCCCGACGCGGAACAGGGGCGTGCGGAGCCCGAGCGTGCTCCGATTGCCGCGGAACTGGCCGCCGCCGGCTCTCCCGCCGTGGCGGTGGCGGTGCGGGAGGCCCCGGTGCCGGCCGTCCTGGCCTCGGGCCCGGTGCCGGTGGTCGGCGAGGAGATGCTCCGGAGCCCGCTTCAGGCCCCGGTCCCGGTTCCGGCCGCGACCGCGGCCGCCTCGAAGCCCCTGGCCGCGGCGGCGGCGACCGCCTCCGCCCACGCCGCTCCGCTGCCCGCCGTACGGGCGGTCCGGGAGACCGCCGTCCAGCCCCGCCCGTCCGCCGCCACCCCCGTCCCCGCGCCCTCCCGGGCCGCCCGGACCACCCGGGACGCCCGGACCACCCGGATCCCCGGGCCGGCCGGCCTCGGCCGCCGACTGGCGGCGCGGACGGTGGACACCGCCGTGCTGCTGGTGGTCGCGGTCGCAGCCGGGATCCCGCTCGGCAACTCGGTCTCCGACCACCTCCGGCAGAAGGTCGACCAGGCCCGGATGGCCAGCGCCCTCACCCGGCGCCAGGTCCAGGTCTGGCTGGTGGACGACGTGGTGCTGGGCAAGATCGCCGTGCTGATCGGCATCCTGCTGTTCGTCAGCCTGCTCTACGAGGTGCTGCCGGTCGCCCGCACCGGACAGACCTTCGGCAAGCGGATCGTCCGGATCCGCGTGGTGGACGCCGCCGCCCCCGCGGCCCGCACCAGGCTGAGCCTCGGCCGCTCGCTGCTCCGCTGGGCCGTGCGGCAGCTGGGCGCGGTGCTGCTGCTCGGCCTGGTCTGGCCGGTGTTCGACCGTACGGCGCGGCGGGGCTGGCAGGACCGCGCGGCCCGGACCCGGGTGGTGCGCGGCTGAGGGCCGGTAGGGCCCGGTGCAAAACGGACAAAATGTCCCGAACATCGAGAATATGTGATGTTCTACTCGGGGGCATGAGCACCCACGACCCCTCAGGCCCCCAGCCGGAGGGGGGCGGTACGCCCTCCTTCGACAAGCAGCCCCCGCAGCCGGGCGGCGGCACGCCGGAAGGCGAGCCGCCGGGCCCGACCCCGTCCCACGACTCGTCCGGTGACTCGTCCGGTGACCGGTCCGGCGGCCCCGGCGCCTACCAGGGCACCTACGGCGGAAGCCCGTACGGCGAACCGACCCCCGGTCAGAACCCGTACGGCCAGAACCCGTACGACCAGCCGCCGCCCGGCCACGGCACCGGCTACGGCCCCGGCGCGTACGGCACCCCCGGCGCCGGCCCCGTCCCCGGCATGCCGCCGATCGGCACCTGGCCCAAGCGGTTCCTCGCCCGGCTGATCGACTACCTCCTGATGCAGGCCGTCGGCGTGATCATCGTGGGCCCCTTCACCGACCTCAGCACGCGCAACGGCTCCACCGAGGCGTTCTGGCTCGGCTGCGCCATCTACCTCGTCTACGAGGCCCTGATGCTCAGCCGGGACGGCCAGACCCTCGGCAAGAAGGCGATGAAGATCCGCGTCGCCATGCTCGTCGACGGGAACAAGCCCACCCAGTCCGCCGCCTGGACCCGTGCCGCCGTCTTCATCCTCCCGGCCGTGCTCTGCTGCGCCGCGCTCTGGTGGATCGTCGACGGCCTCTTCGGCGTCTTCGACAAGCCCTACCGGCAGTGCCTGCACGACAAGGCCGCGAAGACCGTGGTGGTCACCACGGAGGTCTGAGCGGCGCGGCGGGACGCGCCCGCGCCCGGCGGCGGATCAGCGCTGCCGGGCGTACGCGTGCCCGGCAGCGGTCGCGGTGGGGCGCGGCGGGGCGGCCGGGGCCCCGGAGCCCGACGCCACGGTGGCGGACCTGGCCGCGGCGGCGGACATCGAAAGCACCGTCACCACGGTGCCGAGCGCCAGCGCGAACCCCACCAGCACCACGACCGCCAGGACGCCCGAGGCGCCCGAGACGGCCAGCAGTGCCACCGTGGTGGCGACGACGGTGAACGAGCCGAGGCAGGCCTGGGCGACGGAGGGGCGCGGCATGGCGGGGGTCCTTCGCACGTCGGGGGAAACGGGCGGGAGTGGAGCCGGTTCCAGTGGTGCTACCCCGCGGGGAGGACGGGTACGTCCAGGCTAGCCCCCGGAGGCGGGGGCACAGGGGGCGCACGGGCTCACCCCGGGGTCGTCCGGCCCGCTCGGTACGGTGAGACCGGCACCTGCCACGCACTGTCGCTGAGCACGTATCACCGAGCACCACGTACCCGGGGGAACCGACCATGCCCATCCCCGCCGACTGGCCCACCACCGAGGCCGAGGCACTCGCCGAACAGGAGCGGCTGCGCCCGCTCGTCCAGCCCCACGACGACCCGGGCCGGGACCCCGCCGCCCCCGGCACCCTGATCGCCGGCGTGGACGTCGCCTACGACGACGAACACGACCTCGTCGCCGCCGCGGCCGTCCTGCTCGACCGCGACACCCTGGACGTCGTCGAACAGGCCACCGCCGTCGGCCGGATCGCCTTCCCGTACGTCCCCGGACTGCTCGCCTTCCGCGAACTCCCCGCCGTCCTCGACGCGTTGGCCGCCCTCACCCGCACCCCCGAAACCGTCGTCTGCGACGGCTACGGCCTCGCCCACCCCCGCCGCCTCGGCCTCGCCAGCCACCTCGGCATCCTCACCGGACTCCGCACCCTCGGCGTCGCCAAGACCCCCTTCACCTTCGACCACCACGAACCCGACGCACCACGCGGCTCCTGGACCCCCCTCACCGACCCCGCCACCGGCGAGGAGGTCGGCCGCGCCGTCCGCACCAGGGCCGGCGTCAAACCCGTCTTCGTCTCCGTCGGCCACCGCACCGGCCTCGACACCGCCGTCCGCACCACCCTCGACCTCGCCCGCCACTACCGCCTCCCCGAAACCACCCGGCACGCCGACTCACTCTGCCGCCGCGCCCTCGCCGACGCCCGCCGCACCGGGACGAACGCGAACTGACCATGCCCCGGGCGGGATTCGGGCCCGGTGTGTTAGACATGAGACACCGGGGCCCGGCCCCGGCCGCCAGGGGGACGGACGCACGGGGGAGGCGCCGACATGGGCACAGGAACCACCGGAACCGGATCGACCGGCGGAGCCGGACAGGGCTACCGCGTCGAGGTCGAACAGCTCCGCGCCTTCGCCGGCCAAGTACGGCTGCTGCTCGCCGACTTCCAGAAACACGCCGACGGCACCGACGCCCACGGCCGCAGCGGCATCGGCAAGACCGCCTTCGGGACCTTCGCCGAGGCCGCCGAGATCCACGGCCGCTACGGCACCATGCGGGACGCGCTGCGCGACGTCCTCAACCAGCTCCAGGAAGCCGTGAACGAGGCCCAGCAGAAGGCCGACCTCACCGCCACCAACTACGAGGAGCAGGACCAGCACACCGCCACGAAGCTCAAGCTCGGCGACGACGGCTGGTCCGTCGCCCAGCCCTCCGCGAGCAGCCAGGCCGCGGCCCAGCAGAACCGCACCCCGTCCACCCGCGGCAACGCCACCGTCTGACCGCCGCCCGCCCGCCCCGAACGGAGGCCGACCGCCCGTGGTCTACACCGACTTCACCAAGTACAGCCACGCCCAGCTCCGCACCATGGCACAGGCCCTCGACCCCGGCGCGGTGATGGCCGCCGGCGACCCCTGGCGCAAGGCCGCCGACACCCTCAAGCAGATCCGCCAGACCCTCACCAAGGCCAGCACCGAAGCCGCCACCTCCTGGGAAGGCACCACCAGCGACGCCTTCCACACCCGCATGCTCACCCTGGCCGCCAGCATCAACAACGCCGCCGCCTACGCCAACGACGCGGCCAACACCCTCCACAACACCTCCGAAGCCATGGCCAAGGCCAAGCGCGACATGCCCGAGGAACCCGGCAACTGGGACAAGGTCAAGGACACCGTCGGCGACGCCCTCTTCGGCGACGACGACGAACACATCCCCCTCGCCGACCGCAAGAAGGCCGAAGCGGCCGCCATCATGCAGACCCTCGCCATGCACTACCGCGTCGCCACCCCGGCCCTGAAGCCCCCGCCGATGACGAACCAGCGTGTCGACAAGCCCGTTGAGCAGGGATCACAGGACGACCCTGGCAGCGCTGCGGCGATGGCGGCGGCGGTCATGTCGGGTACCTCGCTCGGAGCCGGGGGAACGTCCGCGCGGACCGCATCCGCCCCTGCGCCGCAGCGTCCGAAGTCCTCCCAGCCTCCGATGGCGGCCGGCTCCTCGGCCAGGAACGCGGCTGTCGCGACCGACTCCGGCATCAAGGGCGGTACGGCGCAAGCCCTGTCGAAGCCGTCGAGCACGGTGGGTCGCGGTCCCGAAGCGGGTATTTCCGGCACCCCGGTGTCCCGTCCGAGCGGTAGCGTGCCGACGCCCCCCACTTCGGGCACCCAGACCTCCGGCCTGAGCACCGGCCCGGTCACGGGCCCCGTGACCGGGCCGGCTCCGACCGGAGGCGGGCAGACGGTCGTCGGCCCGGCCGGACCGACCGCGCAGAATCCGGTGGCCCTGCCCGGGATCGGGAACGGCAGGCCCGGATACGGAGGCAGTGGGTCCACCGGTGGCGAGACACCGGTGCAGGGCGTGAGCCCACGGGCGGGCCGGGCTGTCGCAGGTGGTGGCGGTGAGGTCAATCCGGGCTTCGGAGCCGGCGGCCGTGGAGCCACCGGAGGCAAGCAGACCGGTGCGACTCAGGGCCGACCAGGCGGTTCCGTCCGAGGGGCGACGCCGCCCGATGCCGGGGCACACGGCAAGCAGGCGTTCACGGAAGGCGGGTCCGGGCTGGGAGTGCGGAACCGCCTCAGGGGCGAGTCCGGCGTCGCAGGTGCGAACGGCATGTCTCCTGGTATCCCGCTGACCGGTACCCAGGGACGCAAGAAGGATCGGGAGAAGGACGGCAAGCGGCCGGACTACCTCGTCGAGGACGAGGAGACCTGGGCGTCGGACAAGCCGACCAACCCGAACGTGGTGGAATGAGGCCGGTCCGTAGGCGGACTGGTGATCTGATCGCATCCCGCAGGTCGGTGGCCTGCGGGATGCCTCGCTGAGTGGGGTGACCGGGTTTGACGAGCCGCTGGTTGGCGCGTGGTACGGCGGTCCTTGCTGCCGGGGCACTGGTCTGGGGTGTTGCCGGGCCGGCGGCCTTGGCCGATCAGGTCAGGGACCAGCAATGGGCTTTGAAGACCTTCGAGGCCGAGGCCAAGGTCTGGCCGGTCAGCCAGGGCGAGGGCGTCGTCGTCGCGGTGATCGACACCGGGGTTAACCCGGACCACCAGGACCTGACCGGGCAGGTTCTTCCAGGGGCTGATTTCTCGGGTACCCAGTCGGATGGTCGTGTTGACACCAACGGGCACGGGACGGGCATGGCGAGTCTGATCGCCGGCCACGGCCACGGCACTCAGGCCGGAGTGATGGGCCTGGCTCCGAAGGCGAAGATCCTTCCGGTGAAGGTGCGGACGAACGACGAAGGCCCCATCCCCGAGCAGAACGACCTGGCGGCGGGCATCCGCTTCGCGGTGGACAAGGGCGCGAAGGTCGTCAACATCTCTCTCGGGGGGGGCTCGCGATTCGACTCGCAGACGCGAAAGGCGGTTGCGTACGGGGTGTCGAAGGACGTCGTTCTGATCGCGGGCACGGGCAACGACGGTTCAAGCAACGGCGTAGGGTATCCGGCCGCCTTCCCCGGCGTCGTGGCCGTGGGGGCGGCAGATTCCAAGGGTGTTGTGTGGGGCGATTCCACGTCCGGCCCCGAGACCACGCTCATCGCGCCAGGCGTCGGGATCAACCACGCCGGGGCGAAGTCACCGACGAGCTACCTGGTTGCGAACGGCACCTCCGATTCCACGGCCTACGTCGCCGCCACTGCCGCGCTGATTCGGTCGAAGTACCCCGACCTGTCCGCCGGGCAGGTGATCAACCGCATGATCAAAACGGCCACGCCGCCGGCCAACGGGACGGCGGTACCCGACAACCACTACGGCTACGGGCTCGTCGCGCCGGCGAAGGCCCTGGAGGCGAATCCCGCCGTGGACAACGGGCCCCGGGAGAACCCCCTGCTCGGGCGGATGGAGGCGAAGGGCACTCCGCCTCCGGTGGACGAGGAGACCGACGAGCCCGCCGTCGTGCCCATGGTCCCCGAGGGGGACAAGGGGAACGGCGGGAACGGGGTCGGGGTGGTCGTGGGGGTGGCGGCCGGGGGGTTGGTGTTGGTGGTTGCTCTCGTCGGGGTGTTGGTGGTGCGGAGGCGGCGGGGGGCGGGTCAGTGAGTGGCGAGCCATTCGTCGCGTAGGGCGGCCATCTGGAGGATGTCCCAGTAGCGGTCGTCCCAGTGGTGGGCTTGGCGGGAGCGGCCTTCGAGGGTGAAGCCGGACTTGCGGTAGGAGTGGGCGGCGCGTTCGTTGTACTCGA
This sequence comes from Kitasatospora sp. SC0581, assembly GCF_048159585.1. Classification (NCBI taxonomy): domain Bacteria; kingdom Bacillati; phylum Actinomycetota; class Actinomycetes; order Kitasatosporales; family Streptomycetaceae; genus Kitasatospora; species Kitasatospora sp. SC0581. The sequence continues at coordinate 102,079 of NZ_JBLRWA010000012.1, forward strand.
AGACTTCGAGGTGGACGCGGTGGAGGCGGATGGTCTCGAAGGCGTGGCGCAGGACCAGGAGGGTGGTTTCGGTGCCGATGCCGCGGCCGGTGTGGTCCGGGGTGAGGGCGATCCGGTAGCCGGCGGAGGAGTTGTCGGGGTCGACGTCGTTGAGGGCGGCCTCGCCGAGGAAGCGGCCGGTGGCGGGGTCTTCGACGGCGAGGTCGAGGCGGTCGGGCTGTTGGGCGCGGGTGGTGCACCACTGGTGGATCCGGTCGCGGGTGAAGGCGGTGCGGGTGCCGGTGAGCCGTCTGGTGGTCTCGTCGGCGCAGAGTTCCCACATCGGGTCGGTGTGCCGTTCGTCGAGGGGGACGAGTCGGATGGTGGGGCCGTGCAGGGTGGGCTTCACGGCGAGGGCGGCGAGATCGGTGGGAGCGGTCATGGCGGCCAGGATGGATGGTCGGCTTCCGGTTCGTCCACGTGTTTAGTCCTGGCGTGCGGGCGCGCACCGGTTGGGGTGCGCGCGGGGACGGGGGCGTGTTTCGGGCTGGCGCGCCGGGTGAATGCGCCGGGGGTGGCAGTATTTCGGCGACCGCTGGCGTCATTGCCGCTGGTGGGGTTCCCCCGGTGGCGGAGATGCTGGGCCCATGAGCACTCCTGAGCGCACGCGGGTCGAGAGCACGTCGATCGCCGCCACGAACACCGCCGACGACGGGATCGTCCCCGACACCAAGGACTGGACCTGGGTGCTGGAACGCCCGTGCCCCGACTGCGGGTTGGAGACTCCGCGGGTGGTGCGGGAGGACGTCGCCGGGATGGTCCGGGCCAATGCGGAGGGCTGGCTGGCGGTGCTGGCGGGGGATGTGGACGGGCTGCGCAGGCGGCCGGCTCCGGGGGTGTGGTCGGACCTGGAGTACGCGTGCCACGTCCGGGACGTCTTCCGGCTGTTCGAGGTCCGGCTGAACCTGATGCTGGACCTGGAGGACCCGCTGTTCCCCAACTGGGACCAGGACGAGACGGCCGTCGCCGAGCGCTACGGGGAGCAGGACCCGAAGGTGGTGGCCGGGGAGCTGGCGGAGGCCGCGGAGACGCTCGCCGCCGCTTTCGAGCGGGTGGCGGGGGCGCAGTGGGCGCGGACCGGGAGCCGCAGCGACGGGGCGCGGTTCACGGTCGAGTCGTTCTCCCGGTACCTGATCCACGACCCGGTGCACCACCTGTTCGACGTGACGGGCGAGCGGGTCTGAAGCCGGTCCTGAAGCCGGTCCTGAAGCCGGTCCTGGAGCCGGGCCCGGGAGCGGGGCCGAGGCCCGGTCTGAGGCCGGACCGGAGGCGGCCGGGGCGCGGGGTCACCAGCCGGAGGCCTCGCGCAGCATGGTGCGGCGCAGCCGTCCGGCCACGCTGGCGGCGTCGGTGCCGATGACGTCGGCGATCTCGGGGGCGGCGAGGCCGACGACGTAGTGCAGGATCGCCAGGTCGTCGTCGGCCGGGTGGCGGTCCGGGGCGGGGGTCGCCTGGCGGGTGTGGTCGGCGACGGTGCCGCGCAGGATCTCCCAGGCGTGCGCGGTGGGGTTGGAGCTGCCCATCAACTCCCGCCAGTGCACCGCGATTTCCGCGAAGGCCTGTTGGACGGCGACGGCCGCGGCGCTGTGCTCGGTCAGCCACACGCGCGCGTAGCTGAGGTACCGGGGGCGGTGGAGTTCGCAGAACGCGGTGAACTCCAGGGGCACCTCCGCCGGCTCGCCGGGCCTCGGGGGCGGCTCGGCTGAACTCTCGTGACGGTTGGTCATCTCGGCTTCTCGGAAAGGGAGATGGGTTTCTGACGGTCGATCATCTGTGCTCACTCTACGGTAGGCCCTCGGTGCGCTGGGTGACCAATCCGATGGAATGCCCGGAACCCGCCGCCGCCAGGCCGGTTCCGGTGGCGACCGGGTGCGGCGAGGTGGCGGGACGGTCGGGCGGAGGGCCGGCGAGGGCCGGTGGGGCGGTGCTGCGCAGTGGCGCGGGATTCGTAGGTGCGAGCGTGTCGCGGCTGGTCAGAGGGTGTGGGGCGACGGCGGCCGCAGGGCGGTTGATGTGCCACCGTAGGCCCTGTGGAGGCTGGCGTCCACGCCCAGGGCGCGAACCTGGGTGCGCACAACCACCCGCACAACCGCACTCACGATCGTGGGGAAGATCGCCACGGAAGAGGGCATGGTCGTCACCGCGATGACGTCCGCGCGGGCGGGCCGGACGGCGTGCGCGGAACGGGTGCGCCGTGGACGCGGTGGACCCGGCGCCCGCCGCGCGCCGGGGCGGAGGGCGCGCTGGTGGGGCGGCCGTTGGACGGGGTGGTCCCGCGACCGCCGGTGTGCCGCCGGGCGCGTCCGCCACACCCCGGCGGCCCGGGTCGGGCCGGGCGGCACGCCGGGGGCGGGAGGGCGGGCGGAGCGGCCGGCTGTCCGTCAGGAGGTCGTCCGGGCCTCCATGGGGGAGATCCGGTCGACGGCGGTGTCCCGTTCGACCTGGGTCGGGAAGGCTTCGACGGCCCGTCGCCGGGCCGCCTGCGCCGCCGCGGCTGCCGCGGCCGCAGCCGCCGCAGCTGCCCCGGCGGCCGCCTCCTCGCGCTCGCACCGGTGCGCCGGGCCCGCGTGCGCCGGGCCCGTGTGCGCCGCGCCCGTGGCGTGGGCGCCGGCGGCATGCGGACCCGCGGCGTGGGCGCTCGCCGCGTGCACACCCGTGGCGTGCGCGGCGGGGGCGTGCACGCCCCCGGTGAGCGCCCCGGGGGCGCGTCCGGTGGCCCGTCGTCGGCGGCCGAGCGCGGCCCGGGCGGCATGCTCCTCGGCGGCCTGTCTAGCGGCCAGGTAGGCCTGTACGGCCGCCATGCCGTAGACGGGCTGGATGAGCTGGTGGCCCTTGAAGAAGGGCCTGGCCGGGGCGAACCCGGCGGCGACCACGAGGTCGCGGATCTCTGCTATCTCGGCCTCACTGCGGGCGGTGAAGCGGACCTCCCAGCCCTTCTTGTACGTATGCCCCTTCTCGCCGCTGCGGCGGGCGGGGTCCGGGCGGCGGACGTATCCGGGCAGACGGCCGAGGCGGAGCTGGGCCGCGCGGAGGCCGGCGGTCTCGTCACGTGACATGACGTAAGCCTAGGCAATCCCCGGGGCGGGATTGACGCCTTGGGGGTCCCTCGCCGTATGCCTTTGATCACTCTGGGTCAGGCGACCAGGTCGGCGATCGTTTTCGATCACATATGACAACCCGATGAGCGTCAATTACTCCAAATGAGTGAGGGTATGAGGACTTTAGTGCGGGCTGATCCCGGTTTCGCGACGGTTGGGTAACAGTGCGTCAGGGTCTCGGTCGCGGGTCCGGACGGTTGGGGATGGTGTCGGCATGAGCTACCGGATTCCGTCGCCGCCGCCGTCCCTGGAGGAGCTGGCGAAGCGTCAACAGAACGTCGTCACCGCGAGCCAGCTGCGCGCCCGGGGCGTGCCGGCCCGGATCATCACCGAGCACTGCCGCCGGGGCGGCCCCTGGCGGCGGGTGCTGCCCCGGGTCTACCTGTTGCAGTCCGCCGAGCCCACCCCGGAGCAGCGGATGTGGGCCGCGCTGCTGTACGCCGCGCAGAACGGCCGGGAGGAGGGCCGCCGGGAGGGGGCGGTGATCACCGGTACGGCCGCGCTGGCGCTGTACGGCTTCACGGTTGTGCCCCGGCTGCCCGCGGTGACCGGGGTGGACGTCCTGGTGCCCCGGCAGCGCCGGCTGAAGGACGTCGGCGAGGTGCGGATCCGGCGCACCGAACGGGAGTTGGTGGCCCGCTCGGTGCACGGCCTGGCCTGTGCGCCGGTGGCCCGGGCGGTCGCCGACGCGCTGGTCGAGTGGACGGCGGAGCCGGGTGGCGCGGCGCCGGTGCGCGAGGTGCTGCGGGAGGCCGTCGCCCTGCCCGGGAACCGCTGCACGGTACGGGAGTTGGTGTCCGAGCTGACCGACTCGGGGCTGACCTGCGAGCCGCGGGTGCGGGCCGCCCTGGACGAACTACTGGCCGTCGAGCGGGACTTGGCGCTGGAGCGGATCGGCCGCCTGGTGGACGAGCGGCTGCTGCCCGCCCCGCTGAACGCCCCCGAGCTGCGGATGCGCGGCGGCACGTACATCGCCGTCCCGGACCTCTACTGGCCGGAGCGGGGCGTCGCGGTGGAGGTGGACTCGGAGCTGCGCAGCGTGAGCGAGGGCGAGGCCGCCTGGGTGCGCGGCGGGCAGCACCGGATGGAGTACCTGGGCATCCGGGTGGTGTACGTCTGCGGGGCCGCGCTGGCCGCCGACCCGGACGCGGTCGGCGGCGAACTGCGCGAGGCGTACCGGGTCGGCGGGACGGACGTGGTGGAGCTGCTGGTGGTCTGAGCGGGCGACGCCGCCCGCCGACCGGAACACGCCGGCCGCACCCACAACACGCCCGCACAACACGCCCGCACGGCAGGCCCCCCGAACGCCGTTACGAACGGACCACCGGTGCGCCGACCAGCTCGACCCCGGCCGCCCGCAGCTCCGCCAGCGCGGCGGCGGTGGTCTCCGGGTTCACCCCGGCGGTGAGGTCCAGCAGCACGCGGGTGGTGAAGCCCGCCCGGGCGGCGTCCAGCGCGGTCGCCCGGACGCAGTGGTCGGTGGCGATGCCGACCACGTCGACCTGGTCGACCTGCCGCTCGCGCAGCCACTCCACCGGACCGCGGTTGTTCTCGTCCAGCCCCTCGAAGCCGCTGTACGCCGCCGAGTGGGCGCCCTTGTCGAAGACCGCCTCGACCGCGCCGGAGATGACGGCGGGCGCGAAGTTGGGGTGGAAGCCCACGCCCTCGGTGCCGGCCACGCAGTGCGGCGGCCAGCTGTCGACGTAGTCCGGCTCGGCGGAGAAGTGGTCGCCCGGGTCGATGTGGTGGTCGCGGGTGGCGAGGATGTGCCGGTAGCCGGGGGAGGACTCGGTGATCAGGTCGGTGATGGCGGCGGCCACCTCGGCGCCGCCGGCGACGGCCAGGCTGCCGCCCTCGCAGAAGTCGTTCTGCACGTCGACGACGATCAGTGCCCGGTGCATGACTCGCATCCTCGGATCTCGGGGGCCCGCGGGAGGCGGCGCCCCGGTGGGGGAGCCCTCGGGAGTACGCGGCCCGGCCGTGCCGGGCGCGGGGGGTACTCGGGGAGCTCCGGGGGAACTCGGGGAACTCTACGGCTGACTCTAGGGAGTGGCGCCCGGGGGCGGAAGCCCCGGGGCCGGTCCGGGACATCCCGTCCGCGGGGGCGGGAGTCCCGGGGCCGGTCCGGTGGTCCGGCCCCGGGTTCCGGTCAGCGGCCGGGGCCGGCCGGCAGGACCAGTTCGGTCGGCAGCACCGGGTCGCCCTTGGACAGCTGGGTGGCCGACAGCGGCAGCGCGGCGCGGGCGCGCACGTGCCGGTCGCGGGCGGCGCTGAGCGGTTCCCGGCCGACGGTCTCGCCGCCCAGGACCAGCGGCACCTGCGTCAGGTGCGGGCGCAGGTAGTCCGGGACGGGGCCGGTGCCGACCACCTCGGCCTCGGCGACGCCGTCGGCGTCGGGCCGGCGGGCCGCCCACTTGCGGCCGCCGATGCTGGTCTTGCCGCCGGCCGCGCGCTTGGCGACCGGGATCAGCGGCCCGCCGTCGGTCTCGGCCCGGGCGACCAGCTTGTAGACCATCGCGCAGGTCGGGTGCCCGCTGCCGGTGACCAGGCTGGTGCCGACGCCGTAGCCGTCGACCGGGGCGGCGGCCAGGGCGGCGATCGCGTACTCGTCGAGGTCCGAGGTGACGATGATCCTGGTCCGGTCGGCGCCGAGGTCGTCCAGCTGGCGGCGGACCCGGTGGGCCAGCAGGGTGAGGTCGCCGGAGTCGATCCGGACGGCGCCCAGGTCGGGGCCGGCCACCTCGACCGCGGTGCGCACGGCCTCGCGCAGGTCGAAGGTGTCGACCAGCAGGGTGGTGCCCTTGCCCATGGAGGCGATCTGCGCCTTGAAGGCGTCCCGCTCGCTGTCGTGCACCAGGGTGAAGGCGTGGGCGGCGGTGCCGGTGGTCGGGATGCCGTGGGTGAAGCCGGCCTCCAGGTCGGAGGTGGCGGCGAAGCCGGCCACGTAGGCGGCCCGGGCGGCGGAGACGGCGGCGTGCTCGTGGGCCCGGCGGGCGCCCATCTCGATCACCGGGCGGCCGCCGGCGGCGGCGGTCATCCGGGAGGCGGCGGCGGCGATGGCCGAGTCGTGGTTGAGGATCGAGAGGATCACCGTCTCCAGGATCACGGCCTCGGCGAAGGTGCCCTCGACGGTGAGCAGGGGGGAGCCGGGGAAGTAGACCTCGCCCTCGGGGTAGCCGTGGATGTCGCCGCGGAAGCGGTAGTCGGCGAGGAAGCGCAGGGTTTCCTCGTCGACCACGTCCTGGTCGGCCAGCCAGTCCAGCTGGGGCGAGGTGAAGCGGAAGTTCTCGACGGCGTCCAGCACCCGGCCGGTGCCGGCCATGACGCCGTAGCGGCGGCCGCTCGGCAGGCGGCGGGTGAACACCTCGAAGACGGAGCTGCGGTGCGCGGCCCCGCTGCGCAGGGCGGCCTGCAGCATGGTGAGCTCGTAGCGGTCGGTGAGCAGGGCGGTCGAAGCGGCCGCTCGCACGGAAGTGGCGTCCATACGGATGATGCTACTACCACTTAGCGTCAGAGTGACGATTTCTCGTCGAGCGTGCCGGGGCGGAATCGCCCGGGTGTCCCCCGGATGGCAGCATGGGGCATGAGTGGTTACGGACGACTGTGCAGCGAGGAGGACCGGGGTGAGCGTCGCGCCCGTGGAGATCGAGCGCCCGGAGGTCGAGGGGGTGCCGGTGACCGAGCCGGACACGCCCTGGGTGACCATCGTGCACAACGACCCGGTCAATCTGATGAGCTACGTCCAGTACGTCTTCCAGGCCTACTTCGGCTACCCGAAGGACAAGGCTCGGAAGCTGATGATGGACGTCCACACCAAGGGCCGGGCGGTGGTCTCCAGCGGTTCCCGCGAGGAGATGGAGCGCGACGTCCAGGCGATGCACGGCTACGGCCTCTGGGCGACGCTGCAGCACGACTGATGCCGGGCTGACTGACGCCGAGCCGACTGACACCGGGCCGACCGGCGCCGGCCGTACGACCGAAGACGACGAAGACGGGCTGACCGATACAGATGGCTGGGTTGTTCGAGAGCGCCGGCAGTGGTGGCGCGGCGATCGCGCTGGACGAGTGGGAGGCCTCCATCCTGCGCTCGCTGGAAGTGCAGGTGCTGGAGCTGATCGGCCCCGGTCCGGGCGGGGAGGGCGACGACCCGCTGGCCGCGCTGTTCGCCGAGGGCCCGACCGAGGCGCCCGCCGACCCGGTGCTGGCCCGGTTCTTCCCGGACGCCTACAGCGACCCGGAGGAGCCGGCGGACGAGGAGGCCGAGGTCGCGTCCGGGGAGTTCCGCCGTTTCACCGAGCTGGACCTGCGGGCCCGCAAGCGGGACGACGCGCTGTTCGTCGTCCGGGCGCTGGACGGGCTCGGCGGCGGCGGGGTGCTCAAGCTGGCCGCGCCGGACTGCCTGCGCTGGCTGGGCGCGCTGAACGACCTGCGGCTGGCCGTCGGCGTCCGGCTGGAGGTCACCGAGGACGACGAGGACGGCCTCTATGAGCTGCCCGATGAGGACGAGCGCAAGCCGCTGGTGATGGCGTACCTGTGGCTGGGCGCGCTGCAGGAGTCGCTGCTGGAGGCGATGGCGGACTGACCTGCGCGGACCGCTCCGCGGGGGTAGCCGTATACGCACCGTGTCGCACGGATCGCCCTGCGGGGTCGATCCTGCCCGATTCCGGGCAAGCCCCGGCCGTTTTGTCCAGAATATGGACGATCAGCCGGGGCTTTTCCCATCAAAACGGGACAGAACATACCAGGTCATGCTCAAATAACGCTCAGATGGACGCCGCTATCCGAACCCTGCGTGGTACGACTTCTCCACCCCCGAGACCGACCAGGACGGTGCACAGTGGCCGAGAAGTTGTACGACGAAAGGGTCGATACTCCACCGGATGCGGAGGGCTACGAGCGCGGGCTCGGCAGCCGCCAGATCCAGATGATCGCGATCGGCGGTGCGATCGGCACCGGTCTGTTCCTCGGCGCGGGCACCGCGATCTCCCGCTCCGGTCCCAGTCTGATCCTCTCCTACGCCGTCGCCGGCCTGGTGATCTTCGTGATCATGCGGGCGCTCGGTGAACTGCTCACCTACCGCCCGGTCTCCGGCAGCTTCGCCGAGTACGCCCGGGAGTTCCTCGGTCCCTTCGCCGGCTACGTGACCGGCTGGACGTACTGGCTGTTCTGGGTCGTCACCGGCATGGCGGAGACCACCGCCGCCGCCGTCTACGTGCGGTTCTGGGCGCCCGGCATACCGCAGTGGGCCAGCGCGCTGACCTTCCTGGTCCTGCTCTACGCGGCCAACCTGATCTCGGTGAAGCTGTTCGGCGAGATCGAGTTCTGGTTCTCCATGGTCAAGGTCACCGCCATCATCGGCATGATCCTGATCGGCGTCGGCGTGCTGACCCTGGGCTTCAGCAAGGCCGGTGACACCGCGTCACTCGGCCACCTCTGGCAGGACGGCGGCTTCTTCCCCGAGGGCATCGGCTCCACCGTGATGACCCTTCAGATCGTCATGTTCGCCTATCTGGGCGTCGAACTCGTCGGCGTCACCGCGGGCGAGAGCGAGAATCCCGAGAAGACCCTGCCGCGGGCCATCAACACCCTGCCCTGGCGGATCATGCTGTTCTACATCGGCGCCCTGGTGGTCATCCTCTCGCTCGTGCCGTGGACCGAATTCCGGCCCGGCGTCAGCCCGTTCGTCGCCGCCTTCGGCAAGATCGGCATCCCGGCGGCGGCCGGCATCATCAACTTCGTGGTGCTCACCGCCGCGCTCTCCTCCTGCAACTCCGGGATGTACTCCACCGGCCGCATGCTGCGCGACCTCGCGCTGCGCGGGCAGGCCCCGGGACGGCTCACCAGGCTCAACTCCCGCCGCACCCCGGCCTTCGCGATCACCGTCTCCTGTCTGCTGATGGGCATCGGCGTGGTGCTCAACGGCGTCGTCCCGGCGCGGGCGTTCGAGTACATCACCTCGGTCGCCACGGTCTGCGGCCTGTGGACCTGGGCGATGATCCTGATCTCCCAGATCCGCTACCGCCGGGCCTGGCGGGCCGGCCACCTGCCGCCGCCCACCTTCAAGGCGCCCGGCGGCACCTGGGTCAGCGGGGCCGCGCTCGCCTTCCTCGCGGTGGTCGTGGTGCTGATCGCGCTGGACCGGGACAACCGGATCTCGCTGTTCGTCTTCCCGGTCTGGGCCCTGCTGCTGGTCGGCGGCTACCAGGTGCTCAAGCGCCGCGACCCGCAGGCCGTCCTCGGCGCCGCGCCGGACGGGGCGCCCGCCCCCACCGGGAACGCCTCCACCGGGAACACCCTCGACGGGAACGCCCTCGACGGGAACGTGGACGCCCGCTGACCGAGCCTCGGACACCCGGCGGACGGCCGCCGGGGCGTGGCTATCCTGACCGCATGCTGACCATCACCCGAGAACTCCGCGACCGGATCGTGGCCCACGCCCGCGCCGACCACCCGGACGAGGCCTGCGGCGTGGTCGCCGGACCGGCCGGCAGCGGCCGGCCCGAGCGGTTCGTCCCGATGCTCAACGCGGCCCGCTCGCCCACCTTCTACGAGTTCGACTCGGGCGACCTGCTCAAGCTCTACCGCGAGATGGACGACCGGGACGAGGAGCCGGTGATCGTCTACCACTCGCACACCGCCACCGAGGCCTATCCCTCCCGCACCGACGTGAGCTACGCCTCCGAGCCGTTCGCCCACTACGTCCTGGTCTCCACCGCCGAGGGCAACGGCGAGGAGGACCCCTACCAGTTCCGCTCGTTCCGCATCGTGGACGGCGAGATCACAGAGGAAGACGTGCAGGTCGTCGAGGCCTACCCGGTGTGACCGGTACCGGTGCGGACCCGGCCCGCCGACCCCTCCGAGGGGGCGGCGGGCCGTCGTCGTCTCAGTCCTGGGAACGGGAACATCCGGATCCCGAGACGGGCATGTCGAAGCGAGCCCGGGAATCTATACGATGAGCCCATGCGTTCCGTCGATGTGAGCACCCAGGCCCCGGGCACCCGCCTCGTGGCGCGCCTGCACATCGACCTGTGCCGGCACGCCGGTGCGATCTGTCCCGGCACGCCCGCGCGCTCGCGCTGAGAGCCGCTTCACCACCTCACCCGGGCCCGCCGCCCCGCGGCGACGCCGGGCCCCGGGCGCCCGCCCCGCCGCGTCCGCCGCGGCCCACCCACTCCACGACTCGCACAGGAGCGCACCCATGGCCATCGAGGTCCGCATCCCGACCATCCTCCGCACCTACACCGACGGCGCCAAGGCCGTCGAGGGCAACGGCAGCAACCTCGGGGAACTCTTCACCGACCTCGACGCCCGCCACCCGGGCATCGCCGCCCGCCTGGTCGAGGGCGGCGAGCTGCGCCGCTTCGTCAACGTCTACCTGAACGACGAGGACGTCCGCTTCCTGGAGGGCATCTCCACCGCCCTCGCCGACGGCGACAGCGTCACCATCCTGCCCGCCGTGGCCGGCGGCGCCCGCTAGCGTTGACCGGTTCCCCCGTCGCCACGGCGGGGGAACCATCCCTCTCCACCCTCACCGCCGTGGCCGGAGGCCTCCCTTGCGTTACGACAGTCCGCTCGAAGCCGTCGGCAACACCCCGCTGGTCCGCCTGCCGCGGCTGTCCGCCGCCGTCCCCGGCAACGCCGACGGCCTGGTGACCCTCTGGGCCAAGCTGGAGGACCGCAACCCCACCGGCTCGATCAAGGACCGCCCGGCCCTGCACATGATCGAGCGCGCCGAGGCCGACGGCCGGCTCACCCCCGGCTGCACCGTCCTGGAGCCCACCAGCGGCAACACCGGCATCTCGCTGGCCATGGCCGCCAAGCTCAAGGGCTACCGGATGGTCTGCGTGATGCCCGAGAACACCAGCGAGGAGCGGCGCGAGCTGCTGCGCATGTGGGGCGCCGAGATCATCCCGTCCCCGGCCGCCGGCGGCTCCAACACCGCCGTCCGGATGGCCAAGGAGATCGCCGCCGAGCACCCCGACTGGGTCATGCTCTACCAGTACGGCAACCCCGACAACGCCGGCGCCCACTACACCGGCACCGGCCCCGAGATCCTCGCCGACCTGCCGACCGTCACCCACTTCGTGGCCGGCCTCGGCACCACCGGCACCCTGATGGGCGTCGGCCGCTACCTGCGCGAGAAGGTCCCCGGCGTGAGGATCGTCGCCGCCGAGCCGCGCTACGACGACCTCGTGTACGGGCTGCGCAACCTGGACGAGGGCTTCGTCCCCGAGCTGTACGACGCCGAGGTGCTCACCACCCGGTTCTCGGTCGGCTCCGCGGACGCCGTCCGCCGCACCCGTGAACTCCTCCAGCAGGAGGGCATCTTCGCGGGCGTCTCGACCGGCGCCATCCTGCACGCGGCGATCGGCGTCGGCCGCAAGGCGGCGGCGGCCGGCGAGCGCGCGGACATCGTCTTCGTGGTCGCGGACGGCGGTTGGAAGTACCTCTCCACCGGCATCTACACCGCCGAGTCCACCGAGGCCGCGGTCGAGGCGCTGCAGGGCCAGCTCTGGGCGTAGGGCCTATCCGCCCTGCAACACCTTCCGCGCCCGGGCCCAGACCTGCCGGTCCACCGTGCCGGCCCGGCGGCGGAAGTCCGCCAGCGGCACCTCGCGCAGCTCGTCGGTCTCCAGCCAGCTGGCCCGGCCCTGCCGGTCGCCCACCACGCCGGGCGGCAGCGGCAGCACGCCCGGGCGCTCCGCGTGGTGCTTGCTGGTGATCTTCGCGACGGTGGCGGTCCGGCCGCGCACCCGCAGCACCAGGCACGGGCGGTCCTTGGCACCGGGGCCGTCCTCGAACGGCACCAGCGCCCACCAGACCTCCTGCGGCCGCGGGCCGGCCCCCGTCCGCGGTCGCGGACCGGCCGGCCCGGACGGACGCGGCGCCGGACGGGTGCGCCGCACCAGCGCCGCCGCGGCGGCGGCCAGCAGCGCGACGCCCAGCAGCGACAGGACGAGCCAGGTAGCGGTCATGCCGTTCATGCGGCGAACCGTACCGGGCCGGGGGTGAACGCCACCACCGCGACGGCCGGACACCCGTCCGGGCATTTGTCCGCGCATTGCTCCCGGTTCGTCACGGAACTGCCACAATGCCCGTTCTGCGCCCGGAGCCCCGGCCGTCCCGGCAAGGCTGCGTCACGAACGTCCGCCCCCGTCCCCCGGAGGTGCCCCGTGGCCCGTGGCCCCGAGCTGTGGTCCTACGCCGAGATCGCCCGCCACATCAACGTCCGGCGCGAGACCGTCCGCAGCTACCGGAGGCACCGGCTGCTGCCCGATCCGGACGTGATCGACGGCAGCGGCCACCCGCGGTGGTACCCGTTCACCATCCGCAGCTGGGCCCGCAACCGGCCCCGCCGCCGCTGATCCCCCGGCCCGTCAACCGCCCGCGCCCCTGCCCCGGGCGTTCTGGTGATTCCGCCCACAGCCCGGCACGGGGACGGGGGCAAAGTGCCGCTCCGCCCTTACCCTCGACACACCAACGCAGTGCTACCGGCCGGTCCACCGGGCCCGGCCTGCCGTTTTCCATGCTGTTTTCCACGCTGTGCCCGTGGAGGACGGCGATGCCGTTTTCCAGCAGCAGCCAGGATGTGTCGGGGCGGAGGGGCTCGGATGAAACTGACCGTGGTGGGGTGCTCGGGGAGCTTCCCGGCCGCCGACTCGCCCTGCTCCAGCTACCTGGTCGAGGCCGAGGGCTACCGCGTCGTCCTCGACCTCGGCAACGGAGCCCTCGGCGCCCTCCAGAAGTACACCGGCCTCTACGACGTCGACGCCGTCCTGCTCAGCCACCTGCACGCCGACCACTGCGTCGACCTGTGCGCCTACTGGGTGGCCCGCAACTACCGCGCCGAGGGCTGCCCCGAACTGCTGCCCGTGTACGGCCCGGCCGGCACCGCCGAGCGGCTCGCCCGCGCCTACGACATGCCGGAGAACCCCGGCATGAAGGAGGTGTTCGAGTTCCGCACCCTCACCCCCGGCGGCTTCCGGCTCGGCCCGTTCCGGATCGACGTCGCGCAGGTCAACCACCCCGTCGACGCCTTCGCCTTCCGGCTGGAGCACGACGGCCGCTCGCTGGTCTACAGCGGGGACACCGGCGAGAGCGCCGAACTCGTCGAACTCGCCCGCGACACCGACCTCTTCCTCTGCGAGGCCGCGTACATCGACGGGCGCGACACCTACCAGGCCGTCCACCTCAACGGCCGCGAGGCCGGCGAGCACGCCGCCGCGGCCCGCGCCCGCCGGCTCGTCCTGACCCACATCCCCCCGTGGACCGACGCCGAGCACAACCGGCGGGACGCCGCGGCCGCCTACCCCGGGCCGGTCGAGGTCGCCCGGGCCGGCGCGGTGTACGAGGTCTGAGAGCGGACCGGCGAGGCCTGAGAGCGGGCCGGGCCTGAGAGTGGGCTGGCGAGGTCGGGCGGGGTTCCCGGAAAAAGCTTCGGGACGACCCGCAACCTCCGCGCCCCCCGCACGTCCTTGTGAGTGAGCGGCGGGAAACGCCGCCGGAACGGCCGGCCCGTCGGGCACGGACGCGATCACACTACTCATCAGGCCCGCTTCGTGCTGCCCGGATCCGGTCGTACCGGTCCGGGACGGATATCCAGGGGGAAATCCCATGCGCAAGACCGACCGTGCCCTGAACCGGGCCCGCCGGCTCACCCCGGCGCTGGCGCTGACCGCCGCGCTGCTCGCCGGCGGCGCCGTGACCGCGGCCCCGGCCTTCGCCGCCGCCGGGCCGCTCAGCCTCACCGTGCACACCCCGGCGGTGGTCGGCTTCGCGGGCGGGCCGGTCGAGTTCACCGAGCACCTCGGCAACCCGGGTGACCAGGGCACCTCCGTCGTGCTGGACTTCGAGATCGAGAGCGACCTCGGGACGCCGCCGAACGCCCTGAGCCTCGACTACTTCAGCGAGCTGACCGGCGGCTGGCTGCCGGTGGAGCTGACGGAGCGCCCCGGGGCGGACAAGGTGGTCAACGCGGGCGGCACCGGCAAGGTCGTGGTCCCGGCGGGCGGCACCGACGTCCGGCTGCGGCTCGGCGTGCCGATGGGCAGGCCCCACGACGGGGCCACCAACGGCGGCACCGGCCCGAGCCTCACCTTCCGCACCGGCGTCAAGGGCTGGTCGCAGGACTCCCCGGTCGAGCCGCCGCTCACCGACAGCCACGTGGTCAAGGTGGAGGGGATCAGCAACGGCGTGTCCGGGGTCCCGGCCGAGGTCGTCGCGGGCGGCGAGCCCGTCGAGTTCGACGCGGTGCTCTCGAACCCGACGCCGTCCGCCTACACCAACCTCGGCAACGTGCTGTTCACCGACCGCCTCGCCAAGGTCGAGGTCCGCGGCGCCGACGGGAAGTGGACCACCGTGCCGGGCGTCACGGCCCCGGCGGAGCCCGTGGCGGGCCACTACCTGGACGGCCGCAACTCCTCGGCGGCGCCCCAGAGTTCGACCACCCGGCGGGTCCGGGTCAGCTACCCCGCCGACAGCCCGCTGGGCAGGACGGCGCTGAACCCCTGCGTGTTCGTCAACGAGGGCGAGGAGATGCCCTTCCGGGGCACCACCATGTGCTCGCAGGGCGCCACCACCGAGGTCGTCGCCCCCGCGCCGAAGCCCTCACCGACCGGCACCCACAAGGCCGGCGAGCCCTCGACCGGGCCGGCCGGCTCCGACGGCTCGCAGCCGAGGCCGGACGGCGGCGCGGGCGTCGCCCAGCCGGCCGGCGACACCACCACGGCGCCGGCCGCCCCCGCTCCGGCCGCGCCGCAGCCCGGCGCCGTGTCCGCGGACAACGCCCCCGCCGCGGCCGCCCGGCCGGTGGACGCCCACCTGGCGTCCACCGGTGCGGACAGCGACCGGACCGGCCTGATCGCGGGCGTCGGCGCGCTGCTGGTCGGCGCCGGCGCGGGGGCCTTCGTGCTGATCCGCCGCCGCCGCACCGGCTGACCGCGCACGGCAGTGCCGT
The DNA here is from genome assembly GCF_048159585.1 of Kitasatospora sp. SC0581. Lineage (NCBI taxonomy): Bacteria > Bacillati > Actinomycetota > Actinomycetes > Kitasatosporales > Streptomycetaceae > Kitasatospora > Kitasatospora sp. SC0581. The sequence continues at coordinate 117,172 of NZ_JBLRWA010000012.1, forward strand.
CGTCGGCCGGACGGCTAGCGCCGGCCGGGGACGGGCAGCCCGAGGTGGTCCCGCAGGGTGGGGCCGGTGTAGTCGGTGCGGAACACCCCGCGCTCCTGGAGCAGCGGGACCACGCGGTCGACGAACTCGTCCAGGCCGCCCGGGGTGAGGTGCGGGACGAGGATGAAGCCGTCGGCCGCGTCGCTCTGCACGAAGCGGTCGATCTCGGCGGCGACGGTGGCGGGCGCTCCGATGAAGGACTGCCGACCGGTCAGCTCGATCACCAGTTCGCGGCTGGTCAGCCTCTTCTCCGCGGCCACCGCCCGCCACCGTTCGGCGACGGCCACCGGGTCGGCGTGCCGGACCCGGCCCTGGACCAGGCCGCTGTCCGGGTCGGGGTCGACGGCCGGCAGCGGTCCGTCCGGGTCGTGGTCGGACAGGTCGACGCCCCAGACCTGCTCCAGGAAGGCGATCGCGGTCTGCGGGCTCACCTGGGCCCGGCGGATCTCCCGGGCCCGTTCGTCCGCCTCGGCGTCGGTGTCGCCGAGGACGAAGGTGACCCCGGGCATGATCTTCAGCTCGTCCGGCTTGCGGCCGTACGCGGCGAGCCGGCGCTTGACGTCGGCGTGGAAGGCCTGGCCGTCGGCGAGGGTGGAGTGCCGGGAGAAGACCACGTCGGCGGCGGCGGCCGCGAACTCGCGCCCCTCGTCGGAGTCCCCGGCCTGGATCACCACCGGGTGGCCCTGCGGCGGCCGCGGCAGCGAGAGCCGGCCCTCGACCTCGAACTGCGGGCCGGAGTGCCGGACGGGCTCCTCCCCGGCGTCCCAGAACTCCCGTGCCAGCTGGACGGATTCGGCGGCCCGGGTGTAGCGGTCGGCGCGGTCCAGGTACCCGCCGCGGCGGAAGTTCTCCCCGGTGAAGGCGTCCGAGGAGGTGACCACGTTCCAGGCCGCGCGGCCGCCGGAGAGGTGGTCCAACGAGGCGAAACGGCGGGCCAGTTCGTACGGCTCGTTGAAGGTCGCGTTGACGGTGGCGGCCAGGCCGAGCCGTTCGGTGACGGCGGCCAGCGCGTTCAGCACGGTGATCGACTCGGGGCGGCCGACCACGTCGAGGTCGTGGATGAGGCCCTTGGTCTCGCGCAGCCGCAGGCCCTCGGCGAGGAAGAAGAAGTCGAACTTCCCGCGCTCGGCGGTCTGCGCGAGGTGGCGGAAGGAGGAGAACTCGATGTGGCTGCCGGCGGCCGGGTCGCTCCACACCGTGGTGTTGTTGACGCCGGGGAAGTGCGCGGCGAGGTGGATCTGCTTGAGCGGTCGGTCCGTCATCGGGTCACCTCGGCGAGGGCGGGAGCGGCGGTGGAGGCGGGGGAGGTAGGGGAGCCGTCGGCGGGGCGGGCGGCGTAGCGGCTGGCCGGGCGGGCCAGGCCGAGGTGGTCGCGCAGGGTGCGGCCGGTGTACCCGGTGCGCAGCAGTCCGGCGGCACGCAGGGCGGGGGCGATCCGGTCGGCCAGCGCGGCGAGGTCGCGCGACGGGTCGGCGGGGGAGAGGTGGAAGCCGTCGACGCCGGTGCCGGGCGCGGTGAGCTCGGCGAGCAGCCGCTCGTCGGCGGCCCGGTCGGGCAGGGCGGACAGGTCGGCGTCGAGCCGGGCGAGGACGCGCAGGTTCTCGCCGGCCCGCAGCCGCAGTTCGGTGGCGGCGGTCAGCCGGGTGGCGCGGTCGGGGGCGTCGAGCAGGACGACGTCGGCGTGCCGGATCGCGGCGTCGACCCGGGCCCGCCCGCCGGGGGAGGCGTCCGGCGCGAGGTCGGCGGCGGCGACGGGCACCACGACCACCGGGCGGCCCTGCGGCGGGCGCGGGGTGATGGACGGGCCGCGGACGGAGAAGCGCGGGCCCTCGAAGTCGATGTAGTGCAGCTTGTCGCGGTCGATGAACCGTCCGGTGGCGGTGTCGCGGATCTCCGCGTCGTCCTCCCAGCTGTCCCAGAGCCGGGCGGCCACCTCGACGGCGTCGGCGGCCTCGGCCCACAGCTCGTCCTCGGCGGCGACGGGGCGGCGGCCGAAGGCCCGCGCCTCGGCCTCGGTCGTGGAGACGCCGACCAGCCAGCCGGCCCGGCCCTCGCTCACCCAGTCCAGGGTGTTGACCGAGATCGAGGTGTGGAAGGGCTCGGTGTGGGTGGTGGTGACGGTCGGCACCAGCCCGACCCGGCCGGTCAGCGGGGCGGTCCGGGCGAGGGCGGCGAGCGCGTCGGGGCGGCTCGGCTCGGCGGCGAAGGAGTCGTCGAGGGTGACGAAGTCCAGGGTGGCCCGCTCGGCGAGGCGGGCGAGGGCGGCGTAGTGCCCGGCGTCGAGACGGCCGGGGCTGTCGAGGGCTGCGGACAGGTGCAACTGGCGGGGCATGGTGAGCCTGGCTTCCTCGTGCGGACGCGTGCGGGCACCGGCGCACCCGTACGGGGACACGGGTGCGCGGGGGCACGCCGGAGCGCGGTGGCGGCCCGCGGGCGGAGCCCGTACGGGCGGGGGAGGGAGGACCGGCGCCGGGCGGGACGTCAGCCGGGCGGCGGTGGGGGAACGGTCAGCTCAGCCGCGACACGCCGCGGACCACACGCGACCGAAGTCGATGTGGCTGCGGGTGACCAGCGGGCACGAGGCGTTCACCGCTTCAGTTGACCAGGGCGTCCGGCGGTTCGTCAACCGTCGTTTCCGCCCGCCGGAGCCGCGTGGGAGTCCAGTGGGAGTCCGGTCGGGGACCCGCCGGAGCCGCGTGGGCGCGCCCGGGTACGCCGAAGGCCCCGCCCCGCCGCTGGGGGAGCAGCGGCGGGACGGGGCCTCGGGAGCGGGCGGTGACGCGGGCGTCAGGCCTTGGTGACGTCCTCGATCTCGTCGTCGTCCTCGCGACCGGGGGTCTTGATGTTGAACTTGACGATGGCGAAGCGGAACGCGAAGTAGTAGATCGCGGCGAAGACCAGGCCGATCGGGATGATCAGCCACGGCTTGGTGGCCAGGTTCCAGTTGAGCGCGTAGTCGATCAGACCGGCGGAGAAGCCGAAGCCGTCGTGCACGCCCAGGCCCCAGGTCACGGCCATCGAGACGCCGGTGAGCACCGCGTGGATCAGGTAGAGCACCGGGGCGATGAACATGAACGAGAACTCGATCGGCTCGGTGACACCGGTCACGAAGCTGGTCAGCGCGAGCGAGATCATCAGGCCGAGGACGGCCTTGCGGCGCTCGGGGCGCGCGGTGTGGGCGATCGCGAGGGCGGCGGCCGGCAGGCCGAACATCATGATCGGGAAGAAGCCGGACATGAACTGGCCGGCGGTCGGGTCGCCGTGGAAGAAGCGCGGGATGTCGCCGGTCCAGGTGTGGCCGGAGGCGTCGGTGAAGCTGCCGACCTGCTGCTGGAAGAAGGTGTTGAGGAACTGGTGCATGCCGACCGGGATGAGGCCGCGGTTGGCGACACCGTAGATGGCGGCGCCGCCGGAGCCGAGGCCGGTCAGCCAGTCGCTGGCGTTGGTCAGGCCGGTGCCGATCGGGCCCCAGATCAGGCCCATGACGACGCCCAGCAGGGTGCCGACGAAGGCCATGATGATCGGCACGAGACGGCGGCCGTTGAAGAAGCCGAGCCAGTCGACGAGCTTCGTGCGGTGGAACCTCTGCCAGATCACGGCGCTCAGCAGACCGACGATGATGCCGCCGAAGACACCCGGGTCCTGCGGCTTTCCGGCCGGCAGCGCCTCGGTGACGGTGCCGTCCATCGGGAAGACGGTCAGCACGTTCTTGAAGACCAGGTAGCCGACCAGGGCCGCCAGCGCGGTGGAGCCGTCTGCCTTCTTGGCGAAGCCGATCGCGACGCCGACGCAGAAGAGGAGCGCGAGGTTCTTGAAGACGGCGTCACCGGCGGTGGCGAAGACCTCGGCGACCTTTCCCCAGCCGAGCCCGTCCTTGCCGAAGACGTCGGGCTGGCCCAGCCGGAGCAGGATGCCCGCGGCCGGGAGGACGGCGACCGGCAGCTGGAGGCTGCGGCCGATCTTCTGCAGACCCTGGAGGAGGTCCTGGCCGAACTTCTTGACGGGGCTGGGTGAGGCCGGAGCCGTGGCGGGCGCCGGTGCCTGCGCAGACTGACTCATGGGGGTGGGTTCCTAACGGCATGGCGGTCGGTCGGGGGGAAGGCACAGGGGCCGAACCGCGAACTGGTCTACACCACACGTGGTGTAGACCAGTTTTGTAGCACGGGTGGAGAAGTCGAGGAACCCCGGAAAGCGGTGTCTCCGGGAAGCGCTATGAAATCGAAACCTACTTACCGAATGGCGATCATGGTAGCGACCGCGATTGGGATTTTGGCCGACTGCGCAACAAAATCGATTTTGGCTAATCGCGCAACAAAAGCACAGCGTGCTCCGGTGGGCCCTGCCAGGCGCGTTGGGCCCGGTCGGCCGGGCTTTCGGAAATGCCGAAGGCCCCCGGGCCGGTGGTCCGGAGGCCTTTGCGGGGATAACTCGGGTGACGCCCGGGTTCAGGCCTTGGTGACGTCCTCGACCTCGGCCTCGTCCTCCCGACCGGGAGTTTTCAGGTTGAATTTGACGATGATGAACCGGAAGAGCGCGTAGTACACGACGGCGAAGCAGAGGCCGATCGGGATGATCAGCCACGGTTTGGTGGCCAGTCCCCAGTTGATCACGTAGTCGATCAGGCCGGCCGAGAAGCTGAACCCGTCGTGCACCCCGAGCCCCCAGGTCACCGCCATCGAGGCGCCGGTCAGCAGCGCGTGCACGGCGTACAGGGCCGGGGCGATGTAGGCGAAGGAGTACTCGATCGGCTCGGTGACGCCCGTCACGAAGGAGGTCAGGCCGACCGAGAGCATCAGGCCGTAGATCTCCTTGCGCCGGTGCGGCTTCGCCGAGTGCGCGATCGCGAGCGCGGCGGCCGGCAGCGCGAACATCATGATCGGGAAGAAGCCGGACTGGAACTGGCCGGCCGTCGGGTCGCCCGCCAGGAAGCGCGGGATGTCGCCGTGCACGATCGCGCCGTCCGGCCTGGTGAACTCCCCGAACTGGAACCAGACGAAGGTGTTCAGCAGCTGGTGCATGCCGATCAGCAGCAGGGCCCGGTTGAACAGGCCGAAGATGCCGGCGCCGCCCGCGCCCAGGTCGGAGAGGGTCTGCGAGAAGTCGTTCAGGCCGCGGCCGATCGGCGGCCAGACCCAGAGCGCCACCACGGCGGTCAGCATGCCGACCAGCGCGGTGATCATCGGCACCAGGCGGCGGCCGTTGAAGAAGCCGAGCCAGTCGACCAGCTTGGTGCGGTGGAACCGCACCCACAGCCAGGCCGACATCAGGCCGATCAGGATGCCGCCGAGCACCCCCGGGTTCTGGAACGTCGCGGCCGCCGCCTTCGCCGAGCTGTAGTCCACGCACTGGTCGCTGACCAGTACCGTCGGCGGCTTGCAGCTCTCCGGGAAGGCGTGCAGGACCTTGTAGTACACCAGGAAGCCGACCACGGCGGCGAGCGCCGTCGAGCCGTCCGCCTTCTTCGCCATGCCGATCGCGACGCCGATGCAGAACAGCAGCGGCAGACCGAAGGAGGAGTCGAGCAGCGCGCCGCCGGCGGAGGCGAAGACCTTCGCGACGTTGTCCCAGCCGAGGCCGTCCTTGCCGAACACGTCGGGCTGGCCGAGGCGGTTGAGGATGCCCGCGGCGGGGAGCACCGCCACCGGGAGCTGCAGGGAGCGGCCCATCTTCTGGAGGCCGCCGTAGAAGATGTGCCATCGTTTGGCCTGCGGGGCCGTGGCGCCTGCCGAACTCATCCTTCGCCCTCCGAGAGCAGTTGCCTGCCGGGGGCCCGGCGGGACCCTCGGGCAGGGCTCGGGAACACCCGGGGCCGTTCCCGCGTTCGTCGGAGTACACATATATTGGTGTAGACCACTTGACGCAGGTCGCACTCCGGAGGCGCGAGCCCCGCTGATCGTCATCCTCGGGCGGCGATCCGGAGCCTGCCCGCCGGAATGGGCCGAAAGTGGACTAACGTGGCGGACCGGACCGGCACGGGTGATGCTGGTCGCGCCGCTCGCAGGCCGACCGCAGCCGAACCCGCGTCAGCCACCGGCACGCACCTCACCGCACGACGGTCGAGGGACACCCAGCACCAGCGCAGGACGGCACCCGGCAGAGCCGCCGAAGGGCCGAGACAGAGGGAGAAACCAGATGGCCAGCAAGGCTGAGAAGATCGTCGCCGGTCTGGGCGGCATCGACAACATCGAAGAGGTCGAGGGCTGCATCACCCGCCTGCGCACCGAGGTCAAGGACGCCTCCCTGGTCGACGAGGCCGCCCTCAAGGCCGCCGGCGCCCACGGCGTCGTGAAGATGGGCACCGCGATCCAGGTCGTCATCGGCACCGACGCCGACCCGATCGCCGCCGACATCGAGGACATGATGTGAGCTGAACCACCCAGGTTCAGCCCGCCCGGCCCGCCGACCCGCTCAGGGGGACAGCGGGCCGTGGCGCGTCCCGGCCCTCTCCGGCTCGCCTCCGGAAGCGGCCCCCCGGAGCGACTACGCTCAGTGCCTATGTCACGCATCGACGGCCGCACCCCCGACCAGCTCCGCCCGATCACCATCGAACGGGGCTGGAGCAAGCACGCCGAAGGCTCCGTCCTCATCTCCTACGGCGACACCAAGGTGCTGTGCACCGCCAGCGTCACCGAGGGCGTGCCCCGCTGGCGCAAGGGCAGCGGCGAGGGCTGGGTCACCGCCGAGTACTCCATGCTCCCGCGCGCCACCAACACCCGCGGCGACCGCGAGGCCGTCAAGGGCCGCATCGGCGGCCGCACCCACGAGATCAGCCGGCTCATCGGCCGCTCGCTGCGCGCCGTGGTCGACCACCGCGCGCTCGCCGAGAACACCATCGTCCTCGACTGCGACGTCCTCCAGGCCGACGGCGGCACCCGCACCGCCGCCATCACCGGCGCCTACGTCGCCCTGGTCGACGCCGTCGCCTGGGCCCGCGACAAGAAGCTGCTGCGCGCCAAGGGCCAGCCGATCACCGGCGGCGTCAGCGCCGTCAGCGTCGGCATCATCGACGGCGTCCCGATGCTCGACCTCCAGTACGAGGAGGACGTGCGCGCCGAGACCGACATGAACATCGTCTGCACCTCCGACGGACGCTTCGTCGAGGTCCAGGGCACCGCCGAGGGCGCCCCGTTCGACCGCGAGCTGCTCGACCGGCTGCTCGACCTCGGCAGCCTCGGCTGCGCGGAGCTCGACGAGATCCAGCGCAAGGCCCTGGAAGGCTGAACCGGCGAGGGCCCCGCGGCCGTGGAGCGGAACGGACGGACGGTCAACCCGTGGGTGGGGACGGCCGTTCGGACCGGTACGGACGCGCGTACGGGCCGCGGGTGGGGCCGCGGGGCGAACGGCCCGCCGAAGGGTCGACCTGACGGTCGGCCTGCTGTACAGGCCGGGTCCGGAGACCGTACGGTTCCCGCAGCACCCCCGCTGCGGGAACCGCGCACCCCTCTGCGCGCGTCCCACCCCACGGAACCCGCGCCCCCCAGGAGGATCGGATGCCGTCGAGCATCGCCCGCCCCGCCGCCCTCGCCGTGGCCGGACTCATCGCGATCCTCCCGCTCAGCATGGTGAGCTGCTCCGCCGCCCAGAAGGCGCTCGACTGCGGCAACACCGCCGTGAGGATCACCGGCGACCTCGCCGACGTCACCCAGGCGTACGACAACGCGAGCAACGACTCGGCGGCCGCCGGGAAGGCCCTGCAGAAGCTCAAGAACGACCTCGACCAGGTCGGGAAGAACTCCAAGAACACCGACGTCGCCAAGGCCGTGACCGATCTGCAGAAGCAGGTCGAGAACGTGCAGCGGGCGGCGGACAGGAACGAGGTCCCGGACCTCAAGCCGCTCGGCAACGCGGCCGGCAACCTCACCTCGCTCTGCACCGGCTGACCGCCTCCGGCCACTCGGTAGGGTGGGCGATATGTCCACCCGCCTGATCCTCGCCACCCGCAACCAGCACAAGGTCACCGAGCTCCGCGCCATCCTGGCGGACGCCGGCCTGGACGTCGAACTCGTCGGCGCCGACGCCTACCCGGAGATCCCGGACGTCCCCGAGACCGGCGTCACCTTCGCCGAGAACGCCCTGCTCAAGGCCCACGCCCTGGCCCGCGCCACCGGCCTGCCCGCCGTCGCCGACGACTCCGGCCTCTGCGTGGACGTGCTGAACGGCGCGCCCGGCATCTTCTCCGCGCGCTGGTCCGGCAAGCACGGTGACGACCGCGCCAACCTCGACCTGCTGCTCGCCCAGCTCTCCGACATCGCCGAGCCGCACCGCGGCGCCCACTTCTTCTGCGCCGCCGCCCTCGCCCTCCCCGACGGCACCGAGCGCGTCGTCGAGGGCCGCCTCCTCGGCACCCTGCGCACCGCCCCGGCCGGCGACGGCGGCTTCGGCTACGACCCGATCCTCCAGCCCCTCGGCGAGACCCGCACCTGCGCGGAGCTCACGGCCGACGAGAAGAACGCCATCAGCCACCGCGGCAAGGCCTTCCGCGCCCTCGCCCCGGTCGTGAAGGACCTCATCGCCTGACGCCCCGTCCGGCGGACACGTCGAAGGCCCGCCCCGAGATCACTCTCGGGGCGGGCCTTCGAATTTAAGGCTAGTGCGGCCTGAGGGACTCGAACCCTCACGGGATTTCTCCCATGGGCACCTAAAACCCAGGCGTCTGCCAATTCCGCCAAGGCCGCATGGCGACCAGTCTAGGGCTTCGCCGAGTGTGGGGACAGCGACTTCCGCCGCCGCCCCGCCGGTGCCGCGTCCGGGCCCCGCGGCGGCGGTGGCACCGGGCCCGTCGGGTCGGCTCGGTGGTGCCGGGAGTGGGTTTCGGCCAGGGGGCTGACTGGATGTCGCGCGCTTCCGACCTGTGATGTTTGGCTGTTGATTACCAATTGGTACAGACCTATTGACCTATGTGGTTCAGACCACATAGCTTCTCCGCCAATTGCAACCCCCACGTGCGTGCTCCCCCACAGGCACGCGCCGACACTCTCTCCTGGAGGACCGAGTGTTGATCCGAAACACGGCGGAGCGGCGTCCCACCGCCGCGCACCGCCGGAAGAGCCCGGCGGCCCGCGCCGGTGTGGCCTCGCTCGCGGCGGCCTCGTTGGCCGGACTGCTGATGGCGACGCTGGGTGCGGCGCCCTCGCAGGCGTCGGCGGCCGTCGACAACGCGGCCTGTCGGCCCGACGGCCTGTACCAGACGCCCGGCGTGGACGTCCCGTACTGCTCCGTCTACGACACCAGCGGGCGCGAGAAGATGGGCGCGGACCACCAGCGCCGCATCATCGGCTACTTCACCGGCTGGCGCACCGGCAAGAACGGCGACGCCCCGTACCTGGCGACCGACATCCCCTGGGACAAGGTCACCCACCTCAACTACGCCTTCGGCCACGTCGGCGGCGACAACAAGCTCTCGGTCGGCACCGACGGCCCGACCAACGAGGCCACCGGGATCTCCTTCCCCGGCGTCCCCGGTGCCGAGCTGGACCCGAGCCTGCCGTACAAGGGCCACTTCAACCTGCTGACGAAGTTCAAGAAGCAGTACCCGAACGTCAAGACCCTGATCTCGGTGGGCGGTTGGACCGAGACCGGCGGCTACTTCGGGGACGACGGCAAGCGCGTCAACTCCGGCGGCTTCTACTCGATGACCGTCAACCCGGACGGCAGCGTCAACCAGGCCGGCATCGACACCTTCGCCGCCTCCTCGGTCGACTTCATCCGCAAGTACGGCTTCAACGGCGTCGACGTCGACTACGAGTACCCGACCTCGATGAAGGACGCCGGCAACCCGCTGGACTGGCAGCTCGCCAACGGCAAGCGCGGTTCGCTGGCCAAGGGCTACGCGGCGCTGATGAAGACCCTGCGCGAGAGCCTGGACAAGGCCGGCGCCGCCGACGGCAGGCACTACCTGCTGTCGGTCGCCGCCCCGTCCTCCGGCTACCTGCTGCGCGGCATGGAGACCTTCCAGGTGGCGAAGTACCTGGACTACGTCAACATCATGTCGTACGACCTGCACGGCGCCTGGAACAAGTACGTGGGCCCGAACGCCTCGCTGTACGACGACGGCAAGGACGGCGAGCTGGCCGCCGCCAACGTCTACGGCACCGGGCAGTACGGCGGCATCGGCTACCTGAACGCCGACTGGTCGTACCACTACTTCCGCGGCTCGATGCCCGGCGGCCGGATCAACGTCGGCCTGCCGTACTACACCCGCGGCTTCAAGAACGTGCAGGGCGGCACCAACGGCCTCTGGGGCACCGCCTCGGCGACCAGCTGCCCGGCCGGCTCCGGCCTGACGGCCTGCGGTGACGGCGCGGTCGGCATCGACAACATCTGGAACGACAAGGACGACGCGGGCAAGGAGTCCCCGGCCGGGTCGAACCCGATGTGGCACGCCAAGAACCTGGAGAAGGGCATCCTGCCCGACTACCTGGCCAAGTACGGCGTCTCCGACACCGCGCTGCAGGGCACCTACACCCGCAACTACAGCTCCGCGCTGGTGGCGCCGTGGCTGTGGAACGACGCCAAGAAGGTGTTCCTCTCCACCGAGGACGAGCAGTCGGTGGGCGCCAAGGCGGACTACATCGTCAACCAGGGCGCCGGCGGCGCGATGATCTGGGAGCTCGCGGGCGACTACAAGTGGGACGCGGCCGCCAACGGCGGCAAGGGCGAGTACGTGCCCGGTTCGACGCTGACCTCGCTGATGTACGACAAGTTCAAGTCGGCGGCCCCGTACGGCGCGGTCCGCGCGACGACCGCGCTGCCGCAGCAGACCCTGCCGATCGACGTGTCGTTCACCAACTTCGCGCTGGGCGACTCGAACTACCCGATCAACCCGAAGCTGCACATCGTCAACAACTCGACGCTGACCCTGCCGGGCGGCACCGAGTTCCAGTTCGACTACGGCAACTCGGCCCCGGGCAACGCCAAGGACCAGTCCGGCTTCGGCCTCCAGGTCATCAAGCAGGACAACCCGGGCCCGGGCAACGTGGGCGGCCTGAAGGGCACCTACAACCGGGTGTCGGTCAAGCTGCCGGGCTGGCAGTCGCTGGCGCCGGGCGCCTCGATCGACATGGACTTCGTCTACTACCTGCCGGTGTCCACGCCGTCGAACTGGACGGTCAACGTGGGCGGCACGCTGTACGGGATCAAGGGCGACCTGACCCGCGGCGCGGTGGACGGCGGCACGCCGACCCCGACCCCGACGCCGTCGCAGACGGCCACCCCGACGCCGACCCCCACGGGCACGCCGACCGGCACGCCGACGGCCACCCCGACCGGGACGCCGACGCCGACCGCGACCCCGACCTCGGGCACCTGCGCGGCCGCCCCGAGCTGGGACGCCGGCACCACCTACGCGACGCCCACCAAGGTCTCGTGGAAGGGCCACTACTACCAGAACAAGTGGTGGACCAAGGGCGACGACCCCGCGGCCAGCGGCTCGTGGGGCGTCTGGAGCGACCTCGGGACCTGCTGATCAGGGCGGTCCGCTGAGGTGAGGACGGCGGTGGCGGTGCACCCGGTCGGGGGGTGTGCCGCCACCGCTTCGTCGTACCGGCCGTGCTTACGCGCCGACGCTTACGCGCCGACCTTGAGGTCGCGCAGCAGCTTGGCGACGTGGCCGGTGGCCCGCACGTTGTAGAACGCGTGCTCGACCTTGCCGTGCTCGTCCACGACGATCGTGGAGCGGATGACGCCCAGGTAGGTGCGGCCGTAGTTCTGCTTCTCGCCGAAGGCGGCGTACGCCTCCAGCACCTCCTTGTCCGGGTCGGACAGCAGGGTGACCTTGAGGTTCTCGGCCTCGCGGAACTTGCCGAGCTTCTCCGGCTTGTCCGGGGAGATGCCGATGACGTCGTAGCCGGCGTCCGCGAGGACCTCCAGGTTGTCGGTGAAGTCGCAGGCCTGCTTGGTGCAGCCGGGGGTCAGGGCGGCGGGGTAGAAGTAGACGATGACCTTGCGGCCCGCGTGGTCGGCGAGGGACACCTGGTTGCCGTCGGCGTCGGACAGGCTGAAGGCGGGCGCGGTGTCGCCGGGCTGGAGACGCTCACTCACGGTCGTACTCTCCTGGATGCTGGGACGGGCGGTCGTACCACGGCAAACTTACCTCCGATGGTGGGTGGGGCCGCGCGACCGTGTGCGGCAGCTGACACACTGGGTCAGTCGCACCGATCGCAGGGATCGGATGGAACAACATCGGCGAGTGAATGGGGTGGCCCGAGTGGGCGAGGCGAGCACGCAGGACAAGTCGGCGCGGACGACCGCCCAGATCGAGGCGGACATCGAGCGGACGCGTGACCGGCTGGCGTCGACCCTGGACGAGCTGGCCGTCCGCGTCCACCCGAGCACGGTGACCGCCCAGGTCAAGGCCAAGGCGGTGGCCGCCGTCGAGGAGAAGACCGCCCGGGCGTACGTGGCCGCCAGCGGCGTGGTGGAGAAGGTCCGGGCGCAGTTCGTGGACGAGAAGGGGCAGCCGCGCCGCGAGCGGATCGTCCCGGCCGCGCTGGTCGGCGTGGGCCTGGTGCTGCTGGTCGCCTCGGCGCGCAAGCGCCGCAAGGGCTGAGCGCACAGCGGGACGGCGGGGCCGGGCGCGACGGGTGCCCGGCCTTTCGCGTGCCCGGGCTTCCGCGCGCCCGGCGCTCCGCCTGCCGGGCCTTCCGGATACCGGGCCAGCGTCACGCCCCGCGCCCGGGGGAGGTACCTTCGGGACCGTGAGTACGAACCACGAACCGACGCGCTCCGACGACGCGCAGGAGCCCGCCCGCCACGACCGGCTCGGCGAGAAGCTGCCGATCCGGATGCTGCACGACCGCGTGCTGGTGCGGATCGAGGGCGGCGAGGGCGAGCGCCGTTCGACCGGCGGCATCCTGATCCCGGCCACGGCGGAGCTGTCCAAGCGCTGTACCTGGGCGGAGGCCGTCGCGGTGGGCCAGAGCGTGCGCTCGGTGGAGCCCGGCGACCGGGTGCTGTACGACCCGGAGGACAAGCTGGAGGTCGAGGTCCGCGGCGCCACCTACGTGCTGCTGCGCGAGCGCGACCTGCACGCCGTCGCCGCCACCCGCTTCGGCGACACGGAGGGCTCGACCGGGCTGTACCTGTGACGGTCTGATCCGCTCCGTGCCCTGAGGTGCCCCCGACCCGGGTCGGGGGCACCGTGCTTTCGCGGCGGGGGTCCGCGACATGGCGGTCCGCCGCGGGGATCGGGGGCGTTGTCGGTGCCGCGCGCTAGGGTCCCGGCATGAGTGTGCCGGTGATCGGGGACGGGGAGCGTCGGGCCAGGCTGGGGCGGCGTCAGCTGCTGGCGCCGTCGGTGCGGGCGGCGCGGGTGGAGGACGTGGCCGACGCGGTGGTCGGGCTGCACGCGACGGACGCGGCCACGGTGTACCTGTCGGCCTGCGCGCGGCTGGCGGAGCCCTCGGCGGCGGAGGTGGACCGGGCGCTGTACGAGGACGTCTCGCTGGTGAAGCTGCTGTCGATGCGGCGGACGATCTTCGCGGTGACGGAGGGCCTGGCCCCGTACGTGAGTTCGGCGGCGGCGCGGGCGATCGCGGCGAAGGAGCGGGCGACGCTGCTGAAGCACCTGCGGGACCACGCCGAGGGCTGGGACGAGGCCCGGCTGGCGGAGGCGGAGCGCGAGGTGCTGGCCGCGCTGGCCGGGCGCGGCGAGGCGACGACCAAGGAACTCTCCGAGGACGTACCGCAGTTGCGCGAGACGATGCTGATGTCGGCGGGCAAGGCGTACGAGGCGCGGCAGAGCGTGGGCAGCCGGCTGCTGCGGCTGCTGGCCTCGGACGGGCACGTGCGCCGCTGCCGTCCGCGCGGGTCGTGGCTGAGCAGCAGCTACCCGTGGGCGCTGGTGCCGCAGTGGCCGGAGGTGCCGGTGCGGGAGGCGAAGGCCGAGGTGGTGCGGCGCTGGCTGGCGGCGTACGGGCCGGCGACGGTCGAGGACGTGAAGTGGTGGACGGGCTGGACGCTGGGGGACGTCCGCCGGGCGCTGGCCGATCTCGGGGCGCTGGACGTGGCGTTGGCCGACGGGGCGCCGGCCCTGGTGCTGCCGGGGGACGAGGGGCCGGTGGCGGAGCCGGAGCCGTGGGCGGCGCTGCTGCCCGCGCTGGACCCGGCGGTGATGGGCTGGCGCGGGCGGGACTGGTACCTGCGGCCGGAGGACGTGCCGGCGCTGTTCGACCGGGCGGGCAACGCCGGGCCGACGGTGTGGTGGTGCGGCGAGGTGGTGGGCGGCTGGACGCAGCGCGCGGACGGCGAGGTGGTGTGGCGGTTGTTCCGGGGGGCCGGGGCGGAGGCGGAGCGGGCGGTCGCGGCGGAGGCGGAGCGCTTGGCTGGCTGGCTGGGCGAGGTGCGGGTGACGCCGCGGTTCCGTACCCCGCTGGAGAAGGAGCTCAGGGGCTGACCGGGAGCCGATCGGGGGCTCAGGGCGTCGGGGGCGGCGGTGGTACCGGGTGGCTCGCGGGGCCGCCGGTGGCGCTGGGCAGGGCCGTGGGGCGGGTCGGCTGGACCAGGGTGGGCTTCGGGGTGGGGCTGGGCTGCTCCGGGTCGGTGGTCGTCGGCCTGGTGGCCTGCGGGCTGGGGGTGTTGGGGCCGGTGGGGGGCTGGCCGGTGGCGGCGGGGGCGCTGGGCGTGTGGCCGGCGGGCGTGCCGGGGGCCGGGTCGGTGGTGGCGGGTTCGCCGCCGGCGGCCGGGGCGGTGGTCGGGGTGGTGGCGCTGGGGCTGCTGCTAGCGGACACGCCGGGCCAGGGGGTGGCGGTGGTGGCGCCGTGTCCGGTCCGGAGGTCGAAGTCCTGGGTGGGGGTGCCGTCGAGGGCGGCGGCGGTGTAGGCGGTCCAGATCCGGGTGGGGAAGGCGCCGCCGTTGATCCGGCTGAGTCCGGCGGTGCCGGCCAGCGGTTCCTTGGCGTGGGTCTTCGGGTTCTCCCGGAACAGGCCGACGGTGGTGGCGAGTTCGGGGGTGTAGCCGGCGAACCAGGCGGAGAGGTTGGAGTCGGTGGTGCCGGTCTTGCCGGCGGCGGGGCGGCCGAGGTCGAGGGCGGCGGCGCCGGTGCCGCGCGGGCTGATGACGTCGCGCAGCACGTCGGTGACGGAGTCGGCGATCTCCCGGTCGAGGGCGTCGGTGGGGTTGTGCTCGGGCATCCTGGGGACGTCGACGGCGCCGCCGGGGTTGACGCGTTCGAGTTTGAGGACGGACCAGGGGGTGTGCGCCTGGCCGTGGTCGGCGAGGGTGGCGTAGGCGCCGGCCAGGTCGAGGGCGCTGGGGGTGGCGGTGCCGAGGGTCATCGAGGTGTTGGCCGGGTCCATGCCGCGGACGCTGTCGGGGATGCCGAGTCTGACGGCGGTCTCCCGGACGCGGGCGAGTCCGGCGTCCACACCCTCCTGGGCGTACACGGAGTTGACGGACTTCACCATGGCGTAGCGCAGGGTGATGTTGCCGTAGTCGACGCCGTCCTCGTTGGGCGGGGCGTAGGGGGTGGGGCCGCCGGTGACGGGGCGTTCGCTGGTGCCGTCGTAGCGGGACTCGGTGGTGATCGGGCGGCCGTCGAGGTCGTGCTGGGCGACCAGGCCGGCGGCGAGGTCGATGGGCTTGAAGGTGGAGCCGATCTGGTTGTCCTGGCGCAGCGCGTCGTTGTAGGGCTGCTTGGCGTAGTCGGGGCCGCCGTAGACGGCGACGACCCGGCCGGTGGCGGGTTCGACGGAGGCGCCGGCGACCCGGACGTCGGTGTCGGTGGTGGGGCGGGCCTGGGGGTCGAGTTCGCCGGTGAGCTGCTCCTGGACGGCCTTGGCGAAGGCGTCCTGCCGGGGCTTGTCGAAGGTGGTGGTGATGCGCCAGCCGCCGGCCTTGAGGGTGGCGGCGTCGATGGTGCCGGAGGAGACGAGGTAGTCGTCGGCGACGCCGACCAGGTAGCCGGCCTGGCCGGCGAGGCCGGTGGCGGGCTGGGGGTCGATCGGGTCGGGGAAGGTGGTGGCGGCGCGGTCGGCGGGGGTGAGGAAGCCGAGTTGGACCATGCCGTCGAGGGCGTAGTTCCAGCGGGCGACGGCCTTCTCGCGGTTGGCGGGGGTGGCGGTCTTGACGTCGTAGAGGCTGGGGGCCTGGAGCAGGGAGGCGAGGTAGGCGCCCTGGCCGAGGGTGAGTTGGGAGACGTCGACGCCGTAGTAGGCGTGGGCGGCGCTCTGGATGCCGTAGGCGCCGCGGCCGAAGTAGCTGCTGTTGAGGTAGCCGGCGAGGATCTCGCGCTTGTCGCGCTGCTGGTCGACCTTGAGGGCGATGAGCAGTTCGCGGCCCTTGCGCTCGATGGTGCGGTCCTGGGTGAGGTAGTAGTTCTTGACGTACTGCTGGGTGATGGTGGAGCCGCCCTGCATGCCCTTGCCGAGCAGGGTGTTCCAGCCGGCCCGGAGCATGCCCTTCAGGTCGATGCCGCGGTTCTGGTAGAAGGTGCGGTCCTCGGCGGAGACGACGGCCTGCTGGGTCGGGAGCGGGATCTGGTCGATGGTGACGTCGGTGCGGTTGACGGCGCCGGTGCGGGCGATCTCGGTGGTGCCGTCGGCGTAGAGGTAGATGTTGTTCTGGGCGACGGCGTGGGCGTTGGGGTCGGGCACCGGGACGATGACGTAGAGCACGGCGAAGCCGCCGGCGGCGAGCAGGAGCAGCGCGGTGAGGGTGCCGAGGGTGATCCGCCAGGTGGGCAGGAGCCGGCGCCAGAGCGGGAGGGCGCGGCGGGCCTCGCGGCGGGCGGCCCGTTTGGCCTGGCGGCGGGTGCTCAAGGTCATGCCGAGATTATCTGCTATTTGACGTCGGCTCAGGTCGGAAAAACCGGGTGCGGGTGGTGCGGGCCGGAGGTACGGTGAAAGGTGAAAACCGCATAGCGCACCGACTTTTCGGTGCACTGGCCTTCCAGTGCACCGGCTTTCCGGCGCACCGACTTCCGCAGCTCCGCCCGCCAGGCCCGGCACCCCCCGGGTACGGCCGGTCGGAGCCGCTGGGGCGTGCGCGGATGTCGAGGGGCGCCTCCCTCTGCCCACATTTGTCGACAAGGAGACAATATGCTCTACGCCGCCGTCGCCCGCGGCGCCTTCCGCCGCTACTCCACCTACCGGGCCGCCACCGTGGCCGGCACCTTCACCAACACCGTCTTCGGCATCATCCTGGCCTCCTCCTTCCTCGCCCTCTGGCAGGCCCGCCCCGGCCTCGGCGGCTACGACCAGAGCCAGGCCGTCACGTACATCTGGGTCAGCCAGAGCCTGCTGGTCACCGTCGCGGTGTGGGGCGGCGGCTTCCAGGACGACCTCCAGGACCGCTTCCGCAGCGGCGACATCGCCGTCGACCTCTACCGCCCGGTCGACTTCCAGGGCTGGTGGCTGGCCTCCGACCTCGGCCGGGCCGGCTTCCAGGCGCTGGTGCGCGGCACCGTGCCGATGCTGATCGGCGCGCTGGTGTTCCGCATCCGGCTGCCCGAACACCCGCTGACCTGGGCGTTCTTCCTGCTCTCCGCGCTGCTCGCGGTGATCGTCAGCTTCGGGCTGCGCTTCCTGGTCTCGATCACCGGCTTCTGGCTGCACGACTCGGAGGGGGTGCGCTCGGTGATGCTGGTGGTCTCGATGTTCTTCTCCGGGATGCTGCTGCCGGTCGCGCTGTTCCCCGGCTGGCTCGGCGACCTCGGCCGGGTGCTGCCCTGGTCGGCGCTGGTGAACGTCCCCACCGACGTCTTCCTGGAGCGGACCGGCGGCGCCGCGCTGCTCGGGGCGCTCGGCTTCCAGCTCGGCTGGGCGGCGGTGCTGCTCGCCGCCGGGCGGGGCGCCCAGTGGCTGGCCACCCGCAGGGTGGTGGTGCAGGGTGGCTGAGCAGCTCGTACGGGAGCCCCTCGGGCCCCGCGACTCCCTCGGGCCCCGCACCGCCTGGGCGCTGCGCTCCTGGTGGCTCTGCGCCCGGATGTGGATGCGCTCGATGATGGCCTACCGGGCCTCCTTCGCCCTGAACCTGGTGGCCAGCCTGGTCACCCACTCCCTCGACTTCGTGGTGCTGGTGATCATGTTCCGGCACACCGACCGGCTCGGCGGCTGGAGCCTGCCGGAGACGGCCTTCCTCTACGCCACCGCGGCCTTCTCGCTCGGCACGGCCAACCTGCTGGTCGGCTCGGCCGAGGGCCTGGGCGCGCGGATCCGGAGCGGCTCGCTGGACACCATGCTGATCCGGCCCGCGCCCGCGCTCTCCCAGCTGTGCGCGGAACGTTTCACGCTGCGCCGGCTCGGCCGCCCGCTCCAGGCCGTCGCCGTGCTGGTCTGGTCGCTGACCGCCCTGGACGTGCACTGGACCTGGGACCGGGTGCTGCTGGTGCCCGTCCTGCTGCTCTGCGGCACCGTCATCTTCGGCGCGGTCTACGTCGGCGGCGCCACCGTCCAGTTCTGGTGGGGCGAGTCCAAGGAGATCCAGAACTCCTTCACCTACGGCGGCGCGACCCTGCTGCACTACCCGCCGACGATCTTCGCCAAGGAGCTGGTCGCCGCGGTGGTCTTCGGCGTCCCGCTGGCCTTCGTCAACTGGCTGCCCACGCTGCGCATCCTCGACCGGCCCGACCCGCTCGGCCTGCCCACCGCCTTCCAGTTCGCCTCCCCGGTGGCCGCCGCGGTCTGCGTCCTCGCCGCCGGACTCGCCTGGCGGGCCGGGCTGCGCGCCTACCGCGGCACCGGCAGCTGAACCCCCCGCTTCGCTTCGCTTCGTGAGGAACCCCATGGCACTGATCGAACTGCAGGACGTCCACCGCACCTTCACCGTGCGGACCCGCACCGGCCGGTTCAGCCGGGCCAGGCGCGAGGTCCGCGCGGTGGACGGGCTCGGCTTCACCGTCGAGGCCGGCGAGTGCGTCGGCTACATCGGGCCCAACGGGGCCGGCAAGTCCACCACCATCAAGATGCTCACCGGCATCCTCGTCCCCAGCTCCGGACGGCTGCGGGTGGCCGGGGTCGACCCGGCCCGGGAGCGCGTCGCGCTGGCCCGCCGGATCGGCGTCGTCTTCGGCCAGCGCACCACCCTCTGGTGGGACCTGCCGCTGCGCGACTCCTTCGAGCTCGCCCGCCGGATCTACCGGATCCCGGACGCCCGGTACCGCGAGAACCTCGACCGCTGCGTCGAACTGCTCGACCTCGGCGGGCTGTTGGACACCCCGGTGCGCCAGCTCTCGCTCGGCCAGCGGATGCGCGGCGACCTCGCGGCGGCGCTGCTGCACGACCCCCGGGTGCTCTACCTGGACGAGCCGACCATCGGCCTGGACGTGGTCAGCAAGGGCCGGGTGCGGGAGTTCCTGCGCGAGGTCAACCGGGACCGGGGCACCACCGTGCTGCTCACCACCCACGACCTGACCGACATCGAGCAGCTCTGCGGCCGGGTGATGGTGATCGACCACGGCCGGCTGGTGTACGACGGCGGGCTGGAGGGGCTGCACGCCACCGGCCGCAGCGAGCGGACGCTGGTGGTGGACCTCGCGCAGGAACTCGGGCACCCGGTCGAGGTGCCCGGGGCCCGGGTCACCAGGGTCGAGGGGCCGCGCCAGTGGCTGGCCTTCCCGGCCCAGGAGAGCGCCGCGCCGATCGTGGCGGCGGTCGCCGCGCGCTACCCGCTGGTGGACCTGTCGGTGCGGGAGCCGGCCATCGAGGACGTGATCGCCCGGATGTACGCGGAGGTCGCGATCGGCTGACGGGTGCCGGGTCCTGGTTCGCCTTCCCGGCCGTCGCTCGCCCGTGCGACGGCCGGGGGTGCGTTCGGTTCCTCGTCACCGGTGTGGGTGATCGTCGTGACCCCCGGCCCCCACCGTGAGTTGACCCGGCATCACTCGCCGATGTCCGGAACCGGAGGCCCGCCACCCGATGGCCGTACCCGACGTGACCGTGGTGGTCGCGGTCTACAACACCATGCCGTACCTCACCGCCTGCCTGGACTCGCTGGTCGGGCAGTCCCTGGCGCCGGGGCGGCTGGAGGTGGTGGCGGTGGACGACGGCTCCACGGACGGCGGCGGGGAGCTGCTGGACGAGTACGCCGCCCGCCACCCCGGGCTGTTCACGGTGGTGCACCAGTCCAACTCGGGCGGCCCGGCCGGCCCGACCAACCGCGGCCTGGAGCTGGCCCGCGGCCGCTACGTGCTGTTCCTCGGCGCGGACGACTGGCTCGGCGAGGAGGCGCTGGAGCGGCTGGTCACGGCCGCCGACGCCTGGGGCTCGGACGTGGTGGTGCCCAAGCAGGTCGGGGTGAACGGGCGGCTGGTGCCGCAGGGGATCTTCCACGCCGACGCCGAGTCGGTGGGCTTCGCCGACTCCGCGCTGGCCTGGGCGCTGGCCGACACCAAGCTGTTCCGGCTCGACCTCGTCCGGCGCCACGGGCTGCGCCGCGACGAGGGGTTGAAGGTCTTCTCGGACCAGCCGTTCACCCTGGAGGCCTGCCTGCGGGCGGCCAGGGTGTCCGTCCTCGCCTCCTACGACTGCTACTTCCTGGTGCTGCGCGAGGACCGGGGCAACGTCACCGAGCGGGCCGGGGTGCTGGACCGGCTGCGCGGGATCGCCGCGCTGCAGCAGGTGGCCGTCGAACTGGCCGAGCCGGGCGAGGAGTTGGACGCCATCCGGGCCCGCAGCTTCGGCTGGGACGTGCCGCGGCTGCTGCGGGAGGGCTTCCTGCTGCTGACCGCGGACATGCAGGAGCGGGTGTGCGTCGAGACCGCCCGGCTGGTCGAGCGGTTCGGTGCCCGCGAGGTGTACCACCGGCTGCCGGTCGCCGAGCGGGTGCGGCTCGAACTCGCCTGCGCGGTACGGCCGGAGGCGCTGCGCGACCAGGTCCGCTACGAGGCGGCGCACGGCGATCCACCGGTGGTGGTGGACGGACGGCGGCAGTACGCGGGCTACCCGGCGTTCCGGGACGCCCGGCTCGGTCTGCCGGACGAGCTGTTCCTGCTGCGCGAGGAGGCGGCGGTGGCGGAGGTCGAGGCGGCCGCCGGGCCGCTGGACCTGGCGCGGCAGCTGTGGCGCGGTCTCGTCCCGGAGCAGGTGCGGCGCGGGCTGCGGAGGAACCCGGCGTGGCGCCGGCTGGCCGACTCGGTGAACGGAGGACGGGGATGAGCCTGGACGTCTGCGTGGTCGGGCTGGGCAAGCTGGGCCTGCCACTGGCGGTGCAGTTCGCGCTGAAGGGCCACCGGGTGACCGGCGCGGACATCGCGCCGGGCGTGGTGGACAGCGTCAACCGGGGCGTGCCGCCGTTCCCCCGGGAGGCGGGCCTGGACCAGGCGCTCAAGCGGGTCGTCGCCGAGGGCCTGCTGCGGGCCACCACCGACACTGCGGCCGCGGTCGCCCGGGCCGAGGCCGTCGTCGTGGTCGTCCCGCTGGTCACCGCCGCCGACGGCAGCCCGGACTTCGCCCTGCTGGACGCGGCCACCGACGCCGTCGCGGCCGGGCTGCGCCGGGGCACCCTGGTCAGCTACGAGACCACCCTGCCGGTCGGCACCACCAGGGAGCGCTGGGCGCCGCGGCTGTCGGCCCGGTCGGGTCTCGCGGCCGGGACGGACTTCGCGCTGGTGTTCAGCCCGGAGCGGGTCCGCACCGGACGGGTCTTCGCGGACCTGCGGCGCTACCCCAAGCTGGTCGGCGGCCTGGACGCGTCCTCCACCCGGCGCGGCGCCGAGTTCTACCGGGCGGTGCTGGACTTCGACCCGCGCCCCGACCTGCCCCGGCCCAACGGCGTCTGGGAGCTGGCCTCGGTGGAGGCGGCCGAGTTCAGCAAGCTCGCCGAGACGACGTACCGGGACGTGAACATCGCGCTGGCCAACCAGTTCGCCCGCTACGCGGACGAGGTCGGGGTGGACTTCGCGGAGATCGCCGACGCCTGCAACTCGCAGCCGTACAGCCACCTGCACCGGCCGGGCATCGCGGTCGGCGGGCACTGCATCCCGGTGTACCCGCGGCTGTACCTGTGGAACGACCCGGGGGCGACGGTGGTCCGGGCGGCGCGCGAGGCCAACCTGGCGGTGCCGGGGTACGCGGTGGGCGTGCTGGCGGGCGCGGTGCCGGGCGGGATCGCCGGGCAGGGCGTGCTGGTGCTCGGCGCCTCGTACCGGGGCGGGGTCAAGGAGACGGCGTACTCCGGGGTGTTCCCGCTGGTCGAGGCGGTGCGGTCGGCGGGCGCGCGGCCGTACGTCAGCGACCCGCTGTACGAGGCGGAGGAGCTGGCGGCGCTCGGGCTGCCGCCGTACGGCGGGGAGCCGGTGGTGGCGGCGGTGCTGCAGGCGGACCACCCGGAGTACCGGGACCTGGCGCCGGTGGACCTGCCGGGGGTGCGGGTGCTGCTGGACGGGCGGCGGTGCACGGACCCGAAGCGCTGGGCGGGCGCGGAGGTGCGGCGGATGGTGCTGGGCGGGGAGTGAGGCCCCTCCTCGCCCGGCATGTGAGGTCCCCGGGGGCGCGTGATCGCGATGCGCGCCCCCGTCCGCGCCGGGCAACGGGCAGACTGGCGGGGTGAGTGACGATGCCTTCAGCGGGACCGGCCCCGGAGTCCGGTTCACCGCGGCCGACGAGGAGAAGAGACGCGGCGTCCGCCGGATGAAGACCATCGCGACCGGCCTGCTGGCCTTCGCGACCCTGGTCTTCGCCCTGGCCACCTGGGCCAAGGCGGCCGGCGCCGGCCCCTGGGCCGGGTACGTGGCGGCCGCCGCCGAAGCGGGCATGGTCGGCGCGCTGGCCGACTGGTTCGCGGTGACCGCGCTGTTCCGCCGGCCGTTCGGCCTGCCGATCCCGCACACCGCGATCATCCCGACCAAGAAGGACGCCTTCGGCCGCTCGCTCGGCGACTTCGTCGGCGAGAACTTCCTCTCCGGCCACGTGGTCCGCGGCCGCCTGGCGGCGCTCGGCATCGGCCGCCGGCTGGGGGAGTGGCTGGCCGCGCCGGGCAGCGCCGAGCGGGTCACCAAGGAGGCCTCGGCGGCGCTCCGCGGCCTGCTCGCGGTGCTCCGCGACGACGACGTGCGGGCGGTGGTCGCCGAGGCGGTGACCAGGCGGGCCGCGGCCACCTCGGTGGCCGAGCCGATGGGCCGGATGCTCGGCAAGGTGGTCGCGGACGGCGGGCACCACGGGGTGGTGGACCTGGTCGCCGTCCGGGCGCACGGCTGGCTGACCACCAACCACGAGGAGGTGGTCCAGAAGGTCACCCAGAAGACCCCGGGCTGGACGCCCAGGTTCATCGACCACCAGGTCGGCGAGCGGGTCTACAAGGAGCTGATGCGGTTCGTCACCGAGATCCGGGACGACCCGGACCACCCGGCCCGCGGCGCGATCGACAACTTCCTCGCCGACTTCGCGACCGAGCTGCAGACCGACCCGGAGACCATCGCCCGGGTCGAGCGGGCCAAGGGCGAGCTGCTGGCCCGCCCCGAGGTGCAGGACCTGATCAACTCCACCTGGGCGGCCGTGCGCACCCTGGTGATGGGCGCGGCCGAGGACGAGGACAGCGAACTGCGCCGGCGCATCCGCGACGGCGTGCGGCGCTTCGGCGAGCGCCTGGCCACCGACCCCAAGCTCCAGGCCAAGGTGGACGGCTGGCTCCAGGACGCCGCCCAGTACCTGGTCGACACCTACCGCACCGAGATCACCTCGCTGATCTCCGAGACGGTGGCGGGTTGGGACGCCGACGACGCCTCCCGCAAGATCGAGGCCAACGTCGGCCGCGACCTCCAGTTCATCCGGATCAACGGCACCGTGGTCGGCGCCCTGGCCGGGCTGCTGATCCACACCGTGGCGGTCGCGCTCGGGGGGTGAACCGGGGACGGCGCCCCCGGCGTGGGCCTATCCTGGGCCGAACTTCGCGATACGCGCGTAGAAGCACGGAGAAGGAAGAAGGGAACCACCGTGGTCCAGCCGGACGGAAGTCGGATCGTCCCCCACACCAGCCGGATCGGCTCCACCGACCGGAGCATCGAGGCGTTCATCGCCGGGATGCCCAAGGCGGAGCTGCACGTCCACCACGTCGGCTCGGCCTCGCCGCGCGTCGTCGCGGAGCTGGCCGCCCGGTACGCCGGGAACTCCAAGGTGCCGACCGACCCGGCGGCGCTCGCCGAGTACTTCACCTTCACCGACTTCGCGCACTTCATCGAGGTCTACCTCAGCGTGGTGGACCTGGTCCGGGACGCCGAGGACGTCCGCGCGCTCACCTACGGCGTGGCCGAGGACATGGCCCGGCAGAACATCCGGTACGCCGAGCTGACCATCACCCCGTACTCCTCGGTCCGCCGGGGCATCCCCGAGGTCGCCTTCATGGAGGCGATCGAGGACGCCCGGCTGCGCGCCGAGAAGGAGCTCGGCGTGGTGCTGCGCTGGTGCTTCGACATCCCGGGCGAGGCCGGGCTGCGGTCCGCCGAGGAGACCGCCCGGCTGGCCACCGAGCTGGGCCCCGAGGGCCTGGTCAGCTTCGGCCTGGGCGGCCCGGAGATCGGCGTGCCGCGCCCGCAGTTCAAGCCGTACTTCGACCGGGCCCGGGCGGCCGGCCTGCACAGCGTGCCGCACGCGGGCGAGACCACCGGGCCGGAGACGGTCTGGGACGCGATCCGGATGCTCGGCGCCGAGCGCATCGGGCACGGCACCCAGGCGGTGAAGGACCCGGCGCTGCTCGATCACCTGGGCGAGCACCGCATCCCGCTGGAGGTCTGCCCGACCTCCAACATCGCCACCCGGGCCGTGGAGCGGATCGAGGACCACCCGATCAAGCGGATGGTGGACGCCGGACTGCTGGTGACGGTCAACAGCGACGACCCGCCGATGTTCGGCACCGACCTCAACACCGAGTACGCGGTGGCGGCGCGGCTGCTGGGCCTGGACGAGGCCGGGGTGGCGGGGCTGGCCCGCAACGCCGTCGAGGCCTCCTTCCTGGACGGGGCGGGCAAGACCCGGCTGACCGGGGAGATCGACGCCTACCTGGCGGGCTGGCAGCAGGCCTGACCTTCCCGCGGTCCGCGTTTCCCCTGGTGAACCGCCCCGTCGACCCCCTCGTTCCCGGGGGTCGGCGGGGCGGTTCCGTGTTCCGGTGCGGGTCGGCGCCACCGCCGTTCGGGTGATGGCGCCACAGTGGTGCCATAAATGCTCGACATGGCGCCACCGCTGTGCCATGCTTACGGCCATGGACCTCACGCCATATGTGGAAAACCTCCGGAACGAGCTCGCGGTGGCCGCCGCCACCGGCGGGGACGAAGCCCGCGCGCTGGCCGAGCGGCTGACGCTCCCGCTGGAGTCGGCCGTGCGGCTCACCCTGCTCAACGCGCTGTCGGCGGCCATGGGAGAAGTCACCCGCGACCTCGCCCCCGGCTCGGTGGACGTGCGCCTGCGCGGACTCGACCCGGAGTTCGTGGTGACGGCGCCGCCCGGATCGGATGCCTTCCACGGCGATATGGCACCACCGTCGGCGCCGGTGGCACCAGTCGTGCCGCCCGTGGTGCCACCGGTGGTGCCTCCGGTGGCGTCGGAGTCGGACGAGACGGGCACCGCCCGGATCAACCTCCGGCTGCCCGCCCATCTCAAGGCCCGGGCGGAGGAGGCCGCCGTCGAGGCCGGCCTCTCGCTCAACGCCTGGCTGGTCCGGGCCCTGGCCGGCGCCCTGGAGGGCGGTGAGCCGGCCCGCCGGCCGGTCGCCGACCCGGGCAGCCGGGTCCCGCGCAGCATGGGCGGCCAGGGCTTCACCGGCTGGGTCCACTGACAGTTCCGTAGCGCCCGCAGCACCTCCCGCACCACCTTCTGCACCTTCGACGTCACCCCCGCTCCGACCAGCGGGGACACCCACACGAGTCAAGAGGACGGGACAGCCATGCCTACGTACGAGACCGACGGACCGATCTCCGCCATCCTCGAGTTCGACATCGGCTCGGTCTGGATCAAGGCGAGCAAGCGCACCGACGCCGTGGTCGAGGTCCGGCCCGCCAACCCGGCCAAGGAGGCGGACGTCAAGGCCGCCGAGCAGACCCAGGTCGACTTCTCGGGTGGGCGGCTCGGCATCAAGGCCCCCAAGCAGCGCTCCGTCTTCAGCGGCAAGAAGGGCGCGGTCGAGATCCTGGTCGAGCTGCCGGTCGGCTCCGAGGTCCACAGCGAGTCTCCGATGGCCGAGTTCGTCACCGAGGGGGCGCTCGGCGCCTGCCGGCTGAAGACCTCGCTCGGCCGGATCCAGGTCGAGCACGCCGACAGCGCCCGGCTCGACAGCGGCTTCGGGGACATCCGGCTCGGCGGGACAGCCTGGGACGCCGAGGTCTCCGGAGCCGGCCGGATCGAGATCGGCTCCGTCGGCGGCCGGCTGACGGTCAAGAACAGCAGCGGCGACACCGAGATCGACGAGGTCCGCGGCGAGCTGCACGCCAACGCCTCCAACGGCCGGATCCACGTCGGTCAGGCCGAGGGGAACGTGACCGCCAAGTCGGCGCACGGCCACATCCGGGTCGGCCGGGTGGTCCGCGGCCAGGTCACCCTGCAGACCAGCGTGGGGGACGTGGAGGTCGGCATCGCGGAGGGCACGGCGGCCTGGCTCGACGTGCACAGCAAGGTCGGCGGCGTCCGCAACGACCTCGGCCCCACCAAGGGCCCGGGCGACGCGGTGGAGACGGTCGAGGTCCGCGGCCGCACCCAGGTCGGCAACGTCATCGTCCGGCGGGCGTGATGGCGGCGAACGCGGCGGCCCCGGCGGACGCGGCGGTCCGTTCGCTCCCGGCGGTCTCGGCGACGGGGCTCACCAAGTCCTACGGGGACAAGGCGGTCCTGCGGGGCATCGACCTGGAGATCCCGGCGGGCAGCGTGTTCGCCCTGCTCGGGCCCAACGGCGCCGGCAAGACCACCACCGTGCAGATCCTCTCCACCCTGATCCCCGCCGACGGCGGCTCGGCCCGGGTGGCCGGGCACGACGTGGAACGCGAGGCCGACGGGGTGCGGAAGGCGATCGGGGTGACGGGCCAGTTCTCCGCGGTGGACAACCTGCTCACCGCCGAGGAGAACCTGCTGCTGATGGCCGACCTCAACCACCTCCGCCGTCGGGAGGGGCGGAGGCGGGCCGAGGAGCTGCTGCGGCGCTTCGACCTCACCGAGGCCTCCCGCGAGGCCGTCGCCACCTTCTCCGGCGGCATGCGGCGCAAGCTCGACCTCGCGATGACCCTGGTCGGGGACCCGAGGGTGATCTTCCTGGACGAGCCGACCACCGGGCTGGACCCGCGCAGCCGACGCACCATGTGGGAGATCATCCGGAGCCTGGTCGCCGACCACGGGGTGACGATCTTCCTCACCACCCAGTACCTGGAGGAGGCCGACCAACTCGCCGACCGGATAGCCGTCCTGGACGGCGGCCGGATCGTCGCCGAGGGCACGGCCGAGGAGCTGAAGCGGTACGCCCCCGGCGGGCGGATCCGGCTCCGGTTCACCGACGCCGGCTCGCTGGCCACCGCCGCCGCCCTGTTCCCGTACGCCACGGCCGACACCGAGGCGCTGCGGCTGGAGATCCCGGGGGACAACTCCGTCCTCACGGTGAAGGCCGTGCTGGACGCCCTCGACAACGCGTCCGTGCAGGCCGAGTCACTGGTCGTGGAGACGGCCGACCTGGACGACGTGTTCCTGCAACTGACCGGGGAGGGCTCGCGATGAGCACGGCCACGCGTATGGCCACCAGTACCGCCGGCCACGCGCTCGGCGACTCGCTGACCATGCTGCGCCGCAACCTCAAGCACGCGCTGCGGTACCCGTCCCTGACCTTCGCGGTCGTGGTGACGCCGGTCATGATGCTGCTGCTCTTCAACTACGCCTACGGCAGCACGCTGGGCGCCGGCATCGGCGGCGGCCACTACATCGACTACGTCACGCCCGGCATCGTGCTGATGGCGGCCACGTCCGGGGCGCTGGTCACCGCGATCGGCATCTGCACCGACATGACCGAGGGCATCGTCAACCGCTTCCGCACGATGGCGATATCGCGCTCCGCCTTCCTGGCGGGGCACGTGGTCGGCAGCGTCATCCAGACCATGATCGGGCTGGTGCTGGTGGTCGGCACGGCCCTCGCGATGGGCTTCCGGCCCAACGCCGGACCGGTGGAGTGGCTGGCCGCGGCAGGGCTGCTGCTCTTCCTCACCATCGCCCTGACCTGGATATCGGCCGGCATCGGCCTGGTGGCCAAGACGGTCGAGAGCGCCAGCAACATGCCGATGCCGCTGCAGTTCCTGCCCTTCATCGGCAGCGCCATCGTGCCGACGGACTCCATGCCCACGGCGCTGCGCTGGTTCGCCGAATACCAGCCCTTCACACCCATGATCGAGACCCTGCGCGGGCTGCTGCTGGGCACCGGGATCGGCAGCAGCGCCTGGATCGCCCTCGTCTGGTGCACCGTGCTGACGCTGGTCGGCTACTTCTGGTCGCGGAGCGTCTTCTACCGGCGGTGACGGGGGTATCGCCGGCGAGGCGGGTGACCAGTACGCAGTGACCAGGGGCCGGGCGGCCCGGACAGCGGAGCACCCGCCGTCCGGGCCGCCCGGCACCCCCGTAGTAAAGTCCCGGCAAAGGGCAACTCCGGGGGGAGCAAATGACGGTGACGCGCCGCGGGCAGGTCGTCTGGTGGCTCCGTGGCGCGGCGCTGGCGGCCTTCCTGGTGTACCTGCCGGGCTACTTCTCCTCCCGCCAGGGCGGGCTGGTCGAGGTCGAGCGCTGGCTGAACCACCCGGTGCTGTTGCTCGGCACGGCCGTCACCCTGGCCATGGCCTCGGCGGTGGCCCAGGTCGAGTTCCGCACCAGGTGGGCGCAGATCGGTTTCGCGGCCGTCCTGTCGCCGCTGCTCGTCATCGGGGCGGCGGTCGGCGGCCTGGCGTACGTCTTCGGCGGCGACGGCCGGCTGGTCGACCGCAAGCCCGACCCGAGCCGCTCCGACCACGTACTGAGCGTCACCGACGTCGCCTTCTCGATCGATCCGGTCTACCGGGTGGAGCTGGTGGCCGGCAGCGGCTGGTCGGCCCGCCACTGGGGCCTCGGCACCTGGGAGGAGGAGGACGGCTTCGTCAGGGCCGAGTGGTCCGGTCCGGGCCGGATCACGGTGACCTTGGAGAAGGAGATCGAGGTCTTCACCGTGGGCGAGGACGGGACGCCGGCCGGCCCGTCGTCCATGCCCCGGCCGCGGTAGCGGGCCTGTAGTAGGGTCCGCGCCAAAGTTCGGTCAAGAACCGCCGGGGGGCGAAGGTGACAGCGGTACGCCGCAGAGGGATCGCGTGGGGGCTCAGAGGCGTGGCGCTCGTGGCGCTGTCGGCCTACCTGGTGGGCCGGCACGCCTCCCGTTCGGGTGGGCTGGTGGAGCTCGAACTCTGGTTCCACCGGCCGGTCCTGCTGGTCGGGGCGACGGTCGTGCTGGTGCTGGTCTCGCTGATCGTCGAGCTGGACTTCCGTACGCCGGAGTCGCAGATCAGCCTGGCCGGCGGCCTGGTGGCGCTGGTCCTGCTCGGAGTGCCGCTCGCGCTGTCGACGCTCGCGGCCGGGGACTCCGGGGTGCGGACCGCGCGGGAGGCCGCCCCGGGCCACCCGGACCGGGTGCTCGTCTTCACCGATGCCGCCGACTCGTTCGAGCCGGACCGCCGGGTGGAGCTGCTGACCGGCAGCGGCTGGTCGGCGCGCCACTGGTCCCTCGGTGCCAGGGGGCCGGGCGAACGCCTGCTCAGGGCCGAGTGGTCGGGCCCGGGCCGGATCACGGTGACCTTGGAGAAGGAGATCGAGGTCTTCACCGTGGGCGAGGACGGGACGCCGGCCGGCCCGTCGTCCACGCCCCGGCCGCGGTAGCGGGCCTGTAGTAGGGTCCGCGCCAAAGTTCGGTCAAGAACCGCCGGGGGGCGAAGGTGACAGCGGTACGCCGCAGAAGGATCGTGTGGGGGCTCGGAGGGGCCGCGCTCCTGGCGCTGCTGGCCTACGCGGTGGGTCGGTACGAGTCCCGGTCGGGAGGGCTCGTGGTGGTCGAGCGCTGGCTCGACCACCCGGTCCTGCTGGTCGGGACGGCGGTCGTGCTGACCGCCGTCGCGTTGTACATCGGGATGGAGTTCCGGACCTGGGTGTCGCAGATCGGCTGCGCCGTCGCCATGGTGGCACTGGTCTTCGGTGGGCCGCTGATCGCGTTCCTGGCGCTCGTGAGCGGCGAGGGGCGGACCGCGCGGACGGCCGCCCCGGGCCACCCGGACCGGGTGCTGACCATGACCAACGTGGCCTCGATCGACCCGGTCTACCGGGTGGAGCTGGTGGCCGGCAGCGGCTGGTCGGCCCGCCACTGGAGCATGGGAATCTGGGACACCCGGGGCGGCGACTTCGTGCGCGCCGACTGGTCCGGCCCGGACCGGATCACCATCACCGGCCGCAAGAAGCTCACGGTCTTCGACGTCCACCCGGACGGCAGCCTGAGCGCGCCCCGGGAGGAGCCCAAGCCCCCGGAGGGCTGAGGCCGGCCCGGCCCTCCTCCGAAGTCCGGGGGAGGGCCGGGGCGTTCGGGCTCAGCGGGGCGGTGTCACCACGTGTCGATGTGCATCGTGTTGGCCGCGTTGTGGATGGCGTTGTAGTGCGGGATCGACATGTCGGACCTCTTCTGGCTCGCCGGCAGGTTCTTGTCGGCGGCGCGGAACTCGTCGCGGGCCTCCGCCAGCAGGCTGACGCCGTGGGAGACCGGGACGTCCTTCGTGCCGTGCGCCGGGTGGGACTTGGCGGCCGTCTTGCTGCCGGCGTTGATCAGGGTGCCGCGGGCCTGGTTGTAGTCGGCCACCTTGATCGTCTTCGGGTTGCGGAGCTCCGCCTGCACCCCCGCGGTCGGCGGCGTCTGCTCGGCGGCCAGGGCGGCGGGGGCGGCGGCGGTGGTGAGCGCACCCGTCACGATGACGGTGGCGAGGGCGTTGCGGAGGGTCCTGTGCATGAGGGTGTCCTTCCGATAAGAAAGCATCAAGGATTTCGCGCCCGCCGTGATGATGAAACGGTCGGGATGCGAACGTCTCGGCCCTACCCCGGCCCCCGGTGGCGGAAAACCGGCTTCCGTTCCGGGAATTCGCAGAGGATGAGATCAGGCCTTTTTCTGATGATGCGCAAATAG
The DNA here is from genome assembly GCF_048159585.1 of Kitasatospora sp. SC0581. NCBI lineage: Bacteria > Bacillati > Actinomycetota > Actinomycetes > Kitasatosporales > Streptomycetaceae > Kitasatospora > Kitasatospora sp. SC0581. The sequence goes on from NZ_JBLRWA010000012.1 coordinate 148,282, forward strand.
GACTGGCGTAATGGTGAGCCGAGGGACTGCGCCGGAGGGAGGGGGAGCCCGGGCGCAACTTCGCGCTGCGGCAGACGGGGCAATGCGATTCGTGCGTTGACTCCACCCGGGTTACTTGCCGTTGCGGGGGCCCGGTGCGGGTGGTTCCCTCGGCTCCGTGGCCCTGTACGCGGTCACGGAATTCGAGGAATCACCCTCGCAGAAGGAGAGATCCTTGTTCAGCATCAAGAAGGCGGTCGTCGTCGCGGCTGCCGCCCTGGCCGTCGCCGGCTCGGTGGCGGCGGCGGAGCCCGTCAAGGCGGGCGACGTGCGCAACGCGGGCCAGGAAGTGCGCTTCTTCAACGAGGCCGTGACCGGCTACCTGGACGCGGCCAAGTACGGGCCCGTCGCCATCACCTGGCAGGCCAACGGCACGGAGTGGCAGGACTGGATCCTCCGTCCGACCTCCAACGGGTACCTGATCGAGGCCAAGGCCAAGCCGGACAAGTGCCTCCAGGCGATCATGAAGCCCGGCTCGGAGGTCCCGCTCGTCCCGTGCAACGTCGACGTCCCGACCCAGCACTGGCAGCTCGACCGGACGGGCGACAAGTACGTCATCGCCGAGGCCACGGACGAGGACTACGTCATCGCGGCGCAGAGCAACGGCAGTCCCGTGGTGAAGGCGCTCCGCGACAACAGCCCGCGTCAGCTCTGGGACGTGGTGTCCCCGAACTGATCGGCCGGCGGGGAGCCGCCCGCCCCCACCGGTGGATCCGGCGGGGGCGGGTTCGTGTCCCGGGGGCTCCGGCCCACGACGGCGAACGCCGGGGCCGGGTGATCCGGGTCAGTAGAGGTAGGTGCCCCAACGCTGTTCGGCGCGCCCGGTGCACGGTTCGATGGTGATCTGGTTGCCGTACCCGTTGTCGGTCAGGCACTTGTTCCGCTCGGCCACCGAGTAGACCTCGTACCAGCCGTCTCCCTTGCCGAAGAAGGCCCACATGCCGTTGGCGGTGGCGTCCCAGTGGTAGAGCTGGACGTCGCGGTTGTTGGAGCCGGCGAGGTTGAGGACCTGCGCGTCCCGGAGGCGGCTGGTGAGCGCGTACTGCGGGACGCCGTCGCCGGTGTCCCCCTTGCGGTCCAGCCGCCAGCCCTGGGAGGCCTCGTTCGGGTTGTGCTGGTTCCAGGCCTGGATCTTGTTGCCGTCGCCGAAGGCGCCGTTGGCGGAGTCGACCGCCCGGCCGGTGCCCTGGTTGACGAGGGTGACCCAGGAGCCGTCGGGGTGGCCGCCGCGCTGGCCGTTGTTGCCCGCGCCGTGGGTGCCGCGGTCACCGCCGCCGCTGGGGATGTCGTTGACGGTGGCGGGGAGTTCCTGCCCGCAGCCGACCTCGTACGAGGCGGTCTCGTACCAGTTGACGTCGCTCGGGGCGTTGAGCTTGACGCTGCTCCGCAGTTCGCGCTTCGCGACCCCGTTGACCGGGTTCTTGAGCGTCACCGTGTACGTCCCGGTGCTGTCGGCGTGCGCGACCCGCACGTAGAGGGCGCCCTTCCGGCCGGGGTTGACGGTCACCTGGCGCGTGCCGGTGTACTCGTTGGTGTAGGACCACTTGTGCCCGTACTGGGTCTCGATGCTCAGCGACACCTTGGTGATGAGCGAGCCCAGGATCCCCGGCGAGGTGGACAGCCCCACCGAGACGGACGTGCTGTCCTCGGAGGTCCGCGACTGCCGGAAGCTCAGGGACATGGTGTCGGCCGTGGTCTTCCCCGGGGCGCAGTTGCTGTGGGTCTCCCCGCGCTGGTAGTCGGTGAAGCCCTGGGTGTAGCTCTCGCTCCGGTAGGTGCAGTTGGCGGTGTTGTTCGGGTCACCCGGGAAGTAGCCCTGGGCGCAGGCCTGCAGCCAGTCCTTGTCGCTGACGGCCTTGGGCCACTCGGCGTTGAACTTCTGCGCGTCGGAGTTGTTGCACCCGTACGCCCACGGCTGGACGCCCTCGGCGAAGTTGCCGTTGGGGATGTCCACGCAGAGCTTGTTGCCCTCGGTGGTGTAGATCGGCGTCCCCTTGGAGTTGTAGTACCACCAGCTCTGCGTGGGGTTCTTCCGGTTCGAGCAGGCGTCGAGGACCAGCGGCGTCTGCTGGTCCGTCCGACCGCCCTCCATGGACAGGCACTTGCCGGTCGCCTTGTTCCGGATCTGGTAGAGGCCGCCGTTCCAGTACCAGATCTGCGCGTCGGAGCCGTTGCAGGTCCACAGCTGCACCTTGGGCCCGGTGCCGTTGGACGCGTCCAGGCACAGGTCCGGCCGCTTGTCGGCGGTGAACGACAGCCACGAGGAGTCCGCTTCGGCGCTCGCGGCCGGGGCGAGGAGGCCGACGAGGCCCAGGGACATGAATAAGGCTAGGAGGGCGCTCAGGTAGCGGCGGTGAGAGCGGCGCTTTTCCATGGGTTCTCCGAACTGGATGCTCGACACGGCCGGATCGCGGGCCGTGGCGTCATTGCACCGCCAGTTGGTAGACAAAAGATCAACACCGGTACGGGAGGCCGTTGCCGTCCTCGCCGGGGCGGGGAACGCGAAAGGGTCCGGCACCTGTGTGGTGCCGGACCCTTCCGACTGTGGAGCGCCAGGCCCGGGTTGCACGGACTCTTCCTACTGAAAGTAGGACGTGCTCTGGTAGCACCGCTGACGCCTGGCGAGGAATCATGTTCCTCGCGACAGAAGAAAGATTAGCAGCTCAACGCCGGTGTGCCGAATCGTGGTTCGGGGGCGACCGGGCCGGCGGATGCGGCCCTTGTCGCCGGAGCGGGGAACGCGAAAGGGTCCGGCACCTGTGTGGTGCCGGACCCTTCCGACTGTGGAGCGCCAGGCCCGGGTTGCACGGACTCTTCCTACTGAAAGTAGGACGTACTCTGGTAGTACCGCTGACGCCTGACGAGGAATCATGTTCCTCGCGACATCAGGAATATTAGCAGTTCAGTGCCGGTGTGCCGAATCGCGGTGCCACGAGGCCGGGGGTTCGGGCTCAGGGGGCGACGGCGTACTCGGTGAACCCGCCGCAGGGCCGGAATCCGAGGCGGCGGTAGACGGGCTCACCGTCGGAGGAGGCCTGGAGGACGGCGGTGCGGTAGCCCGCGTCGTAAGCCGTGCGCAGGGCGGCCAGGGTGATGGCTCCGCCGTAACCGCGCCGGCGCTCGGAGGCAAGGGTGGCGATGTTGTAGATCCCGGCGACCCCGGCGAAGAGGAAGACCTCGGCCGAGCAGACCGGCCGCCCGGCCACGTACCCGACGAGGTAGCGGGCGGGGCAGTCGGGGGAGAGGGCGTACTCGGTCGCGTCGGCGTAGAAGCGGCGGACCGTGGCGGCCGGCGGGTCCCAGTTCGCGGCCACGATCGTCGCGTAGTCGGCGAGTTGTTCGGGAGTGGTCGCGAGGCGGATGTCCAGGTCGTCGGCGGACGGCTCCGGTGGGGCGGTGTGCAGGTCCAGACGCATCCCGGTCTCGGTCTCGGAGGCCTGGAGGCCGGCGGCGGAGAGGAGGGCGGGGAGATCTGGGGGAGTGGTGGCGGGGCCGACCCACCAGGAGAAGGGGCGGCCGGTCGCGGTGAGCGTCCGGACGGTCTCCGCGACCCGGGCGGGGGCGGTGCCGGCGGTGAAGCGTGCCGCCGCAACGATGTTGAAGGTGTCGTCGTCGAGCCCGCTGTCGGCGACGACGAGGTCGGCGGTCTCGGTGACGGTCGCGTGCTCCAGGTGGCGGTGCAGGTGGCAGGCGTGCTCGGCGAGGTTCTGTTCGATGCTGCTGTGCAGGTCGGGAACGGGTGGCTTCGTCTGGTTCATGCCCGTCACGATGCCAGCCAGGGGAGGGGATGCCGAGTGATTAAGTGCCGGGGGAACGCGAAAGGGTCCAGCACCTGTGTGGTGCCGGACCCTTCCGGTGATGGAGCGCCAGGCCCGGGTTGCACGGACTCTTCCTACTGAAAGTAGGACGTGCTCTGGTAGCACCGCTGACGCCTGACGAGGGCTCATGTCCCTCGCGCTGAAGGAAATATTAGCAGCTCAGTGCCCGTGCGCCGAATCGGGGCGGCCGGGGCACCGGCCGGAGGGTGGAGCGGGCCGGCCGGTGCGGCGGGGGAGGCGTCAGACGTCGAACTCGCCCGCGCGGATGGCGGAGACGAGGTCGCGCCACTCGGTGGGGGTGAGCTGGGCAATGGCGTCGGGCAGGAGGCTGCTGCGGACGTAGACGGCGTCGGGGGCTATGGACACCTCCGGGCAGGAGTTGCCGTCCGGGCAGGCCTCAGGACGCTTCCAGTGAAGGTTTTCCATGGCTCAGAGCTCTTTCTTGATTAGCCTGATGGCATCGCGAGACTGGCTCTCGGTCAGGGACCGCTCAGTCATCACGTCGATAATGTGTCGGTAGTTTTCCAGGTGCTTCTGCTCGTGCAGGAACGCGGGGCCGCCAACCGCATCGAGCTGAACGGTGTCCAGGCGGGGGACTGGGCCTCTCGCGTAGCAGATCCCCTGACCTGCACCCATGAAGCCGTTGGTGCTGAAGCTGATCACCCGGAGTGTCACATGGGGCAGTTCCGAGTACTCGAGCAGCTGGTCCAGCTGTCGCCTTGCGGCATCGCGGCCGCCGAAGAGCATGCGAAGAGCGGCTTCGTGGACCAACGCCGAGTACGGCTCGGCTCCGTCTCGCATCAAGACTGCCGCACGTTGCACTCGGTGTTCAACGCGCGCTTCAAGCAGGCGCGGTGAAAGCGGAGGGTAGACGTCTTTGAAGATCGCCCGCCCGTACTCCTCCGTCTGCATAACGCCGGGAACGTGCGAGACCTGGTACGAGCGAGAACCCTTGGAGAAGTACTCCATCTCCGCAATGTCGAGGAAGCCGACTGGCACGGAGCCGCGAAATTCCTCCCACCAGCCTCTGTGGCGCTCCTCGGCCATGGCGCCAAGCGCCTCGATGTAAGCGGCGTCGCTCTCCTGGAAGTCGCAGGCGAGCATCCTCACGCGCTCGGCGCTGATCGGGTACTGCGCCTTCTCGATCTGTGTGATCTTCGTGCGAGAGAACCCAAACAGCGCGGCAGCCTGGGCCGTTGTGCGTCCCGCGCAGTCGCGCATCTTCCGCAGCTCGATGCCGACTCGTTCCTGCCGGGCAGAAGGGGTGATTCCTGGTGGCATGCCCCAAGCATCCATCGCGATCCCGCGAGGGGTCCAGCAATCCATCGATCGAGTGAAGGATTGGGTAGAAGTGCCGGTACATGTGCCACACGTGCCCTACAGTCGGTGACGCACCGACCACCGATGCGGGCGTCAGTAACGCTGCCTCGCACCGCAGAGCACCCATGCCCGGACTGGCTCACGGTGACAGCTCGCTCGGTTCATCCTTCCATCCCCCCTGGGAGAAACTGTGCGTAACATCAACTCCCCCTCCCTCACCCTCTCCCGCGACGCCCTCCGCGACGGCATGGCCAGCGCCGGCTGGCCGCCCTCCCTCATCGCGGACGCCGAGCTCGCCATGGTCGAACTCATCGTCAACGCCTGGCGCCACGGCGAGACGACCTCCCCGGTCATCCTCATCGACCACCGCGTCGACACCCTCCGCGTCGCCGTCTCCGACCGCAGTCCACTCCTCCCGACCCTGGGCCCCCACGCCCTCCTCTCCGAGACCGGCCGGGGCCTCCAGCTCGTCGCCGGCCTCACCCACCGCTGGGGTGTCGACCCCCAGCATCTCGGCAAAACCGTCTGGTTTGAGCTGCGGCAGGACGGTGCCGCGTGAGCGCCCACCACCCGATCCACCCCGCCGACCCGGCCCTGCTCCACCTCACCTCGCGCCAGGTCACCGAACTCATCGTGGAACTCCGCACCGAGGGCCGTGAGTTCGGCCTCCTCTGGCCGTCCGCCATCCCCGGTGACATCAACCTCCACGGCCGCCGCCTGGTCGACATCGGCAATGTTCCGGCCAGCACTCTGATCAACCTCCTCGCGCTCATGCGCGAGTACAAGCGCAACCGCGACGTCCGCCACCGGCTGGAGTGACGACACCTTCCCGGGAACAGTCCCGCTCTGTGATCCTGTTCGCATGCTGCTCCCCGACGTCGCCTCGCAGACCGTCCTCATCGAAGTGGTCCGGATCGCGGATCCGAGGAGCGCCTACGGCTCGGACTCCGTCACCGGCGAGGTCCTCACCGTCTGGGATTCCGAGCACCTCCGGCAGGCCCTCGACCTGATGGGCGAGCTGCCGGAGGGCGAACTGCGCCGCTGTTTCGCGCCCGGGTACGGGATCCGGGCGCACGGCCCCGGCGGGCTCCTCTTCGAGGTCTCCTTCTGCTTCAGCTGCCACGGCGTCTGGCTCGCCGGCCCCGGGGTGCCGTTCGACCTCCACGGCATGCAGGCCTTCGACGCCGACAGCCCGCCCGCCCGCGAACTGCTCCACCGCTTCCGTACGTCCGCCGGAAATCCGGCGTGACACCTCGTCCCTGACCGGACCGACCTCACCCCGAGGAGCCGCCATGCCCGTACCGCAGCAGCCCGCCGACCCGTACGCGGCGATCGGCGTCGTGGGCCCCGCCCCCGAAGGGGTCACCCTGCCGTTGCCGCCGGTGTTCGACTCGGTGGACGAGGAGCGCCGGTACCGCAAGGAGCAACTCGCTGCGGGCTTCCGCCTGTTCGGGCGGTTCGGCTTCTCGGAGGGCGTCGCCGGGCACATCACCGTCCGCGACCCGGAGCACCCGGACCGGTTCTGGGTGAACCCGTTCGGTATGAGCTTCAGCCAGATCAAGGCCTCCGACCTGATCCTGGTCGACCACGAGGGCACCCTGCTGCACGGCACCCGCCCGGTGAACCGGGCCGCCTTCGCCATCCACTCCCAGGTGCACGCCGCCCGCCCCGACGCGGTCGCCGCCGCCCACTCGCACTCGCTCCACGGCAAGGCCTTCTCCAGCCTCGGCATCCCGCTCGCCCCGCTGACCCAGGACGCCTGCGCCTTCTTCGAGGACCACGGCCTGTACAGCGACTACCGGGGCGTCGTGACCGACACCGAGGAGGGCAAGAGGGTTGCCGCCGCGCTCGGCAGTCACAAGGCCGTCATCCTGCAGAACCACGGCCTGTTGACCGTCGGCCAGTCCGTGGCCGAGGCGGTCTGGTGGTTCGTCACCATGGAGCGCTCCTGCCAGGCGCAGCTGCTCGCGATGGCGGCCGGCACCCCCAAGCCGATCGACCGGGAGACCGCGCTGATCACCCGGGGCCAGGTCGGGACCCCGCTGGCCGGCTGGTTCCAGGCCCGCCCGCTGTGGGACCAGATCACCGCCTCGGACCCCGACCTCTTCGACTGACGGCCCCCGCCCTCCCCGTCCGCCCACCCCTCGGAGAAGCCCCCCGTGCCCGCCACCCCCGCCCAACGCAGGCTCCGGATCGCCGTGTTCGGCGCCGGCTCCATCGGCTGCCACCTCGGCGGCATGCTCGCCGCGACCGCCGACGTCACCCTGATCGGGCGGCCGGCGGCGATGGCGGCGATCGACGCGGCCGGGCTGACCCTCACCGGCCCGGGCGGGGCCCGCCGCGAGGTACGGGACCTGACCGCCGCCACCGACCCGGCGGCCGTGGCCGGCGCCGACCACATCCTGGTCACCGTGAAGTCCGCCGACACCGCGACCGCCGCCCGCGAACTCGCCCCGCACCTCGGCCCGGACACGGTGGTGGTGAGCTTCCAGAACGGCCTGCGCAACACCCGGGCGCTCGCGGCCGCGCTGCCCGCCCACCGGGTGCTGGCCGGCATGGTCCCGTACAACGTGGTGCGGACCGGGCCCGCCGCCGTTCACCAGGGCAGCGGCGGGTCGCTGATGCTGGCGGCGGGGGAGGGCGCCGCCGCCCTCGCCGGGGCGGCCCGGGCGAGCGGGCTCCGGCTGGACCTGCGGCCGGACATGCCGGCCGTCCAGGCGGCCAAGCTGCTGCTGAACCTCAACAACGCCGTCAACGCGCTCTCCGGGCTTCCGCTGCGCGAGCAGGTCGGGCAGCGGGCGTACCGGCGGTGCGTGGCGCGCTGCCAGCGGGAGGCGCTGGCGGCGTTCCGGGCCGCCGGGGTCACCCCGGCGCGGCTCGGCCCGGTGCCGCCGGGGCTGATGCCCTGGGTGCTCGGCCTGCCGGACGCCCTGTTCCAGCGGCTGGCCGGGGCGAGCCTGCGGATCGACGCCACCGCCCGCTCCTCGATGTGGGAGGACCTCCAGCGCGGCCGCCCCACCGAGATCGACTCGCTCCAAGGCGAGATCGTCGCCCTCGCCGAACGCCACGGCCTCACCGCCCCCGCCAACGCCCGCCTGATCACCCTCGTCCGCCGGGCCGAGGCCGCCGCCCCAGCCGCCACCCCCGCCTGGACCGGCCCCGCCCTCCTCGCCCAACTCCCCCCGGCCCGCTGACGGCTGGCGCCCGTCGACCTGGTTGGATCGCCGCATGACGGACTGGTCGCGCCTCCACCACGCCTACGGCTCCGCCGAGGACGTACCCGCCCTGCTGGACCGGATCGCGGCGGAGCCCAGCGCCGAGCTCTGGAACGACCTGTGGTCCGCCCTGTGCCACCAGGGCAGCGTCTACCCGGCCAGCTTCGCGGCACTGCCCTGGCTGGCGGGCACGGCCGGGCGCGGGGACCGGGACCAGGCGGTCAACGCGGTGGTGCTGGCGGGCGCGATCACGGCCGGCGCCGACCAGTCGCACGAGTCGGGCGACGTCCGCGCGGAGCACGCGGCGGAGATCGCCGGACTGCTGGAAGCCGCGAACCGGTACCTGCGGACGGCCACGGACCGCGGGGAGTACGTCCACCTCCTGGAAGCCGTCCTGGGCTTCGAGGGCGTCGCGGGGTGGAGCGAGGACCTGGCCTGGGGGCTCGGGAGCGAGGAGTACGAGGTCTCCTGCCCGGGCTGCGGGGCGGGCCTGTTCATCGTCTTCGGCGAACGCGGCCACTTCTCCACCGGCGAGGACTACGCGCTCACCGGCGGGGACATCGAGACCCGGCCCCTGCGGCCGGCCGACCCCGCGGACCTGGACGGCATCGGGCGGCGCCTCCACGACCTCGCGCTCGCCGACGGACAGCGCGAGGTCGCGCACGCGCTGACCCACGTGTTCGGCGGTGCGACCTGCCCCGACTGCGGGACCGACTTCCCGGTCGCCGACCGGATCCGGGCCGAGGGCTGAGCCGGCCGCCGGGCTGCGGCCGGCGGGCGGCGCTTGCGGGCGGGCGCCGCTTGCGGGCGGGCGCCGCTCAGTAGTCGAACCAGACCACCAGCCGGACGTTGTCGTCACCGTGCTGCGAGGCGAGGGCCTCCATGACCGTCCAGACCGGCTTCCACTCGCCGTCCTCGCGGACGGCGTCGCGGCGGTCCATCCGCTCGGAGCGGTAGACGACGTCGTCGACCACCCACTCGCTGCCCTCGGGCCAGGTCCGCACCTCGCCCGGCTCCGACCCCGGTCCCGGTGTCGGCACCGGTTCGGGAATGCCGAGGGTCTCGCCGAAGCGCCGGTTCCAGGCGCTCTTGCCGACGAGCGTGAGCCCGTCGGGGGTCCGCCGGTACTCGTGGAGCCGGCTGTCGGGTGCCTCCGCCGCCTCGGCCCAGTCCACGGCCCTCACCTCGGCCCAGGTGATCCAGGTGGTGCCGTAGAAGGTGGTCCCGTACGTGTCCACCGCCGCCCGCACGGTCTGCGAGGCGTCCGGCGGCAGTCCGCGATCGGCGGCCAGCGGACGGAAGTTGGCGTGGTTGCGGACCCCGAAGAGGCAGCCGAAGGCGTCGTAGTTCCTGGTGGTGTTGAGGAGGTCGAGGGCGACGGCGGCCTGCCAGGTCGGCTTCCCGTCCTCGTCGCGCGGGAACCATGCCCGGCACTCGATGAATCCGTTGATGTCCGTTCCCATGCCGGGCATTCTCCAGGCCGCCCCGCGCGAGAAGTCGGCCCCGCCGACTTCCCGTGCGCTCCCCTGACGGGCCGACGTCCCGTGCGGCGCCCGCGTCGGCTCAGTCGCGCGGCCAGGGGCGGCCGTCGAGCCGCTCGATGCCGGTGTTGAAGCGGCGCAGGAAGCCGGCGAAGGAGGCGATGTCCTCCTCCGGCCAGTCCGTCATCACGAGGTTCAGTGCCCGTACGTGCGCCTCGCGTTCCGCGTCCAGCCGGCGGCGGCCCTCCTCGGTGAGGCGGAACTTGCGGGCGATGCCGCCGTCCGGGTCCGGGATGCGTTCGAGCAGTCCCGCGCTCTTCAGGGCCGCCGTCTGCCGGTTGAGGGTGGAGACGTCCAGGGCGAAGGCGTCGCTCAGCTGGCCGATGGACATCGGCCCTTCGGCGTCGACCCGGCTGAGCAGGATGTAGGCGCTGCGTTCGAGCTGGCTGCCCTCGGGGCGGGCGTTGACCTGGCTGAGGTCGCGGTGCCGGGCGAACACCAGGAACTCGAGGGCGACCTCGTGCGTGGGGCTGGTCATGTCGAAGTCCCTTCATCACCGCTTCGACCTGCGGGTTCTCCGTGGATCACCCTTCAGTATGCCAGAGGCATGCGCGGCACACATGATGTGCATCGCGCACATCCTGTGTAAGCTGACCGTCTTGTGTTTCATGCACATCGTGTGTTTTGTGCATGTTTCCGCTCTCGAACGCTCTTCGAACGTTCTTCGACTGCTCTTCGACCGCCCGAGGAGGCCCGTCATCAACGGCCCCGCCCCCACCCCCCGCACCGGTCCGATCGTGGCGGTGCTCGCCTTCACCGGCACCGTCGCCGCGATCATGCAGACCCTGGTCACCCCGCTGATCAGCCAGCTCCCGCAACTCCTGCACACCAGCGCGTCCAACGCCTCCTGGGTCATCACCGCGACCCTGCTCTCCGCCGCCGTCTTCGTCCCGATCAGCGGCCGCCTCGGCGACCTCCTCGGCAAGCGGACGATGCTCATCGCCTCCTGCGTCCCGCTGCTGCTCGGCTCGGTGCTGTGCGCGGTGGCCGACTCCGTGGTGCCGATGATCGCCGGACGGGCGCTGCAGGGCATGGGCATGGGCCTGGTGCCGATCGGCATCAGCCTGCTGCGCGACGTGCTACCGCCCGAGCGGCTCGGCTCGGCGATCGCCCTGGTCAGCGCCTCCATGGGGATCGGCGGCGGCCTCGGCCTGCCGATCGCGGCCGGCGTCGCCGACTACGCCAGCTGGCGCGTGCTGTTCTGGGGCACCGCCGTGCTGGCCGTCGTCATCATCGGCCTGCTCTGGGTCATCATCCCGGCCCCGGCCGCTTCCGCTTCCTCGGGCGGCCGCCCCGCCGCCGGGGGGCGCTTCGACTACGTCGGCGCGATCGGCCTCAGCGTCGGCCTGGTCTGCCTGCTGCTGCCCGTCTCCAAGGGCGGCGACTGGGGCTGGGGCAGCACCCGGACCCTCGGCCTGTTCACCGCCTCCGCCGCGATCCTGCTGCTCTGGGCCCGCTGGGAGCTGCGTGTTACCGAGCCGCTGGTGGACCTGCGGGTCACCGCGCGCCCCCGGGTGCTGCTGACCAACGCCGCCTCCGTCCTGGTCGGCTTCGGCATGTACGCCCAGGCGCTGATCGTGCCGCAGCTGCTCCAGCTGCCGGAGGCCACCGGCTACGGGCTCGGGCAGTCGATGCTGGCGATGGGCCTGTGGATGGCGCCCGGCGGGCTGATGATGATGGTCGTCTCCCCGTTCGGCGGCAAGCTGTCGGCCGCGCGCGGACCGAAGTTCACCCTGGTCGCCGGGGCGCTGACGATCGCCGTCGGGTACGGGCTGGCGCTGCCCCTGATGGGCTCCACCTGGGGCGTGCTGATCGTGACGATCGTCTGCAACAGCGGCGTGGGCCTGGCCTACGGTGCGATGCCCGCGCTGATCATGAGCGCGGTGCCGCTGACCGCGACGGCCTCGGCGAACAGCTTCAACACCCTGATGCGCTCGCTGGGCACCTCGGTGTCCGCCGCCGTGATGGGCGTGGTGCTGTCGCAGATGACCGTCACCCTGGGCGGCCACACCCTGCCCTCGGAGGGCGGCTTCCGGGTCGGCCTGGTGATCGGCTGCGCCGTCGCGCTGATCGCGGCCGCCGTCGCCGCCGTCATCCCCGCGCCGCCCGCGTCCCGGCTGCGCTCCGTCCCCGTGCCGGCGGGGGCCGGCGCCGAGGAGGCGGACCAGGCCAAGGCCTGAGCTCCGCCGGTCCTCGAAGCCCCGCCCCGGGCGCGCCGTGCTCGCGCGCCCGGGGCGGTCCGTCTTTCCCGGTCCGCCGTTCCGCCGGAGCCCGGGCCACTCGGACGGGTCAGGAGCTGTCGCTGTGGAGCGGGATGTTGCCAAGCATGGGGACGTACGGGCCCCTCGGCCGCCGAACACCGACCAGGAGAGGGATCCCTCGGTGCGTGAACTCCACAGTCCCCCCAGCCACCGCCGACCGGGCCGGAGGTGGACGCCGCAGCGGACGGTCGCGCTGATCGTGGCGGCCTCCGGCGTCGCCGTGCTCGCGGCCTGCAGCAGCAGCTCCTCGGGCACGGCGGCCGGTTCGGCGACGGCCACCCCGCCCAACGCGGGCGCCTTCTCCGGCGAGCCGCCCTCCGCCGTCGCCTCCGCCGCCGAGTCGCTGCTGGCCTCGGCGTCCGCGGCCATCGCCGCGGCCTCGGAGGCCTCCGCGGCGTCCGTCGCCTCCAAGGCCGCGGCGGCCTCCGCCTTCGAGGCCTCCGTCTCGGCGCAGCAGGTGACGACCAGGGAGAAGGCCGCCTCGGTGCTCAGCGGGGAGCCGGACGGCGGCAACGCGGTGAACGACGTCGCGATCACCGGCATCAACCGGCAGAACACCGGCGGCCTGCACGCCGTGGTCGTCACGATCCGCAACCGGGGGCTCGAAGCGGCCTCCTACGCCGTCCAGGTCGACTTCACCGACACCAGCGGCAAGACCGTGGACAGCGCCGTCGTCGGCGCCGAGAACGTCCCGGCGAACGGCACGGCCGAGCCCGTCGCCTTCAGCAGGCAGCCGGCCGACCGGACGCTGCTGCCGGTGGTGGTCAAGGCCGTCCGGTACTGACGCCCGCCCTAGCGGAAGTCCGCCGCGTGGTCCCGCACCCAGCTGCGGACATCGCGCGGCGGACGCCCGAGCACCTCCCGCACGGTGCCGGTCACCCGCTCCGGCTCCCGGGTGAACGACTCCCAGGCGCGCAGCCGGGCCGCCACGAACGCGGCGTTCCCCCAGGCCGCCGTCAGCTCCTCGCGGGCCGTCTCCGGCGGCAGCTCCTCCCACCGCACCGCGACGCCCAGCTCCTCGCCGATGATCCCGGCCGGCTCGGCGTGCGAGAGCGACTCCGGGCCGGTGAGCACGTACGCGGCGCCGCCGTGCCCGTCCTCGGTGAGCGCCCGCACCGCGACGTCCGCGATGTCCCGCTCGTGCACCGGTGATCGCCGCGCCCGCCCGTACGGCCAGCGGACCACGCCCTCCCGCACCTGGTCGGCCCAGGCCGGCAGGTTGCCCGCGAAGTCGATCGCCCGGACGAAGGTCCACTCCAGGCCCGAGCGCCGGATCAGCCGCTCGATCTCCTGGTGGAAGACGACGGCCGGCTCGTCGTCGGCGAGGTCCGCCACGTCCGTCGACAGGTAGACGACCCGCCGGGTGTGCCGGGCGATCAGCTCCACCACCCGGGGCCGCACGGGCAGCCCGGGCCACATCAGGTAGACCGCCTCCACCCCGCCGGCCAGCGCCGGCTCCAGGCTCTCGGGCCGGGTCAGGTCGCCCTCGACGGCCTCGACGCCCGCCGGGAGCCGGGACGCCGCCTCGTCGCGCACCAACGCCCGCACCTCGTGGCCGCCTTCGACCAGCGAGGCCACAACGTGCCTGCCCACACTGCCGGTTGCGCCGATCGCCAGAACCTTGGTCATGCCCGCCCCCGACACCGGTGCGCCCGGGGCTATGCCCGGGCGGCTACCAGCCCGACTCCACCGGCCCGACTCCACCGGCCCGACTCCACCGGCCCGGTTCGCGGGCGCGTCCCGGGTTACGTCACGCCGCCGGGGGGTTACGTGACGCCGTCCGCGCGTTCCCGCTGCCGGGTGCGGTAGGCGCGGGAGCGGCAGCGGGGCGAGCAGTAGCGGGGCGGGCGGCCGCCGGGGCGCGGGCCGGCGGAGGAGGGGGCGGTGGCCGTCAGCGGGCCGCCGCAGGCGGGGCAGGCCGGGGCCGGTTCGGGCTCCTCGTCGGGGGCCGGGGCGTCCGGGACCGGGTGCGAGGTCAGGCCCAGCCGTTCGGCGACCACGCCGGCCTGGAAGCGGCTGTGCGCGCCGAGGCCGTCCAGCAGGTCCGAGACGTGGCGGCGGCAGGTGCGCAGGGAGATGCCGAGGCGGCGGGCGATGGACTCGTCCTTGAGGCCCTTCGCGAGCAGCACCAGGATGCTCTGCTTCATCGTCTTGGTGACGTCGTGCGCGGCCTGCGGGCCGCTGGCGAACGGGGCCGCGTTCTCCCAGTCCCGTTCGAAGACCGTCAGCAGGTAGGAGAGCAGGTCGGGCTCGCGGATGATCAGGGCGCCGCCGGAGCTGGCGGGCAGCAGGGCCAGCGAGCCGTCCACGATGATCAGTTGCGGCAGCACCTCCGGCAGCGTCCGGATCTCGGCGCCGGCCTCGATGAGCTGCTCGGCGTGCACCCGGGTGGGCTGGTCGAAGCGGGTCGCGTGCTGGTAGAGGCTGCGCATCCGGACGCCCCGGTCGAGCAGCGCCAGGTCGCGCGGCAGCGCCTCGCGCAGGGCGGCGGGGGAGAACGAACCGCCGTGCTTGGAGACCAGCACCTCGCTGCGGCAGGAGTCGATCACGTCGGCGAGCAGCGAGCGCACCGCGAACTTGTCCGGCAGGCGGTCGATGGTGCCCTGGGGGAAGGCGTGCTGACGGGCCTGGAGGTAGACGGGCACCAGCGCCGCGAGGCCGTCGCGCTGCTGCTGGACGATCCGCCGCTGCTCGCGCAGGGCCTCCTCCCGGGCGCGCAGGGCGGTGTCGCGGGCGGAGAGCAGCTGGGCGGTCGCGGCCTGGGGGCTGACGGGCTGCCAGGCGACCGGGGGCGCGTCCGTACGGGTCCCGTCCGTGCGGCGGTCGTCGGGGAACAGTTCCTGGAGGAGGCAGGCCCCGGTGAGCTGCCGGACGGCCGCCTCGCACTCCGGCAGGGTCAGGTCGGTCTCCGACGCCGCCTGGGCGAGGGTCGCCGGGGTGAGGCGCTCGTGCACCACCGTCCACCGGTAGAGCGTGACGGCCGCGCTGTCGAGCGCGGGCACGTCGGCGGTCGGGTCGGGGCCGGTCGGGTCGGGGCCGGTCACGGGGTGCATCGCATGCCTCCTAAAGCTGCCAGGCAGGCTCATGATCCCCTGCGGGGGATGCCGTGGCCATCCGCCGCCTGGCAGGGTGACGAGCACGGACCGGGCGATGCGGCAGGAACTGCGGAAACGCCCGGAACGTGTGGAACCGTCCCCGAAGTGATGGGAGTTGTCGTCATGCGAGGAATCGTGACGCGGACACTGGCCGTGGTCGCGCTGGGTGCCGCCGCCTGGTTGGGCGGGGTGGCCCCGGCCGGCGCCTCCGTGTTCGACGGCGCGACGCTGACGGAACCCGGCGGCGTGCACGACGGCCACCACTGCGTCCAGACGACGGCCTGGGGCGACGCCTGGTGCCCGGGCAAGCCGCTGAGCTGACGCGTCGTCGCGGGCGACTCCCGTCCCCTCCTCATCGAAAGGGAAGTCCTGTCATGCACATGGCTCTGAAGCGTTCCGTCCGTACCGCGCCCACCGCCACCGGCCGGGCCGGCTCCGCGTCCTCCGCCTCCTCCGCCGGGGCCTCCGCCGGGTCCGCGAGCTGATCCGCCCGGTGACGTGACGTAGCGCGCCCTGCACGGGAAGTCGGCGGAGTCGACTTCCCGTGC
The DNA here is from genome assembly GCF_048159585.1 of Kitasatospora sp. SC0581. Taxonomy (NCBI): domain Bacteria; kingdom Bacillati; phylum Actinomycetota; class Actinomycetes; order Kitasatosporales; family Streptomycetaceae; genus Kitasatospora; species Kitasatospora sp. SC0581. Next base: position 164,119 of record NZ_JBLRWA010000012.1, read on the forward strand.
AGGGCGCGTTGCCGTACCCGCGGGTGCGAGGGGCTCAACCGCCGACGCGCACCACGTACTTGCCGGTCGCCCGGCCCTCCTGCATGGCGTCGTGGGCGGCCGGGACGGCGTCGAGGCCGGGCAGTTCGGTGACCGGCAGGTCCAGGCCGCCGTCGGCGAGGAGGCCGAGGACCCGGCGGACGGCGCGGGCCAGCCGCTCGGGGGCGGTGGCGGCCAGGCCGCGGTGGCTGAAGCCGGTGACGGTCAGGTTGCCCGCCATCAGGTGGCCGAGCGGGGGCAGGTCGGCGACGGCGCCGCCGCCCGCGTTGCCGAACAGCACGATCCGCGCGCCGGGCGCCGCCACGGCGAGGTCGAGGTCGAGGGCGGCGGTGCCCAGCGGGTCGAGCACCAGGTCGACGCCCCGGCCGCCGGTGGCGGCGCGGATCGCCTCGGCCGGTCCGCCGCCGCTGCCGCTTTCGCCGCTACCGCTTCCGTCGGCGCCAGGTCCGTCGGCGCCCGGTCCGTCGGCCGCGCCGCGGGCGAAGACGTGGTCGTAGCCGGAGGCGAGCGCCGCCGCGGCCTTCTCCGGCCGGCCGACCGTGCCGATCAGCCGGCCGCCGCCGAGCAGCGGGACGAGCCGGGCAACGGCGTTGCCGATCCCGCCGCCCGCCGAGTGGACCAGGACGGTGTCCCCGGCGGTGAAGCGGCCCGCGTCGGTCAGCAGCAGCACCGAGGTGGCCAGGCCCAGCGGGACGGCGGCGGCTTCGCGCAGCGCCACCCCGTCCGGGAGCGGCACGGTGAGCGCGGCCTCCGCGACCACCACCTCGGCCAGCCCGGCGCCGACCGGCGCGGCGACCACCCGGTCGCCCACCGCCAGGCCGGTGACCCCGGCGCCGAGCTCGCGGACCGTACCGGACACCTCCTTGCCGGGCCGGTACGGCCACTCGGCGGCGTACGCGGCGTCGCCGCGGCGGGTCATCACGTCCACGAAGTTCAGTCCGGCGTGGGCGACGTCGACCGCCACCTGGCCCGGTCCGGGGTGCGGCACCGGGATCTCCCGGACCTCCGAGTTCTCCGCTCCACCGGGTGCGGTCATCACCAGCGCACGCATGTCGGGCCCCCTCGACTACGATGTTCGACGAACGACGAAATTGGCGCGGGACAGTGGTACCACGCCATTTCCATGGATGTCGAACATCGCAGATCAGGGAGGTCGACCCATGCCCCGCAGCACCCGCCGACGACCGGCGCTCGCCCACCCCGCGGCCGAGGAGATCGACCTCTTCGACGTCCTGCACGCGCTCTCCGACCCCACCCGGATGACCATCGTCCGCGTTCTGCGCACCGAGCCCGAACGGGCCTGCGGCACCTTCCCGGTGGACGTCGCGCCCTCCACCCTGAGCCACCACTTCAAGGTGCTCCGCGAGTCCGGCCTGATCGTCCAGCGCGAGGAGGCCAACCGGCGCTTCTCCGCCCTGCGTACCGTCGACCTGGAGCAGCGCTTCCCCGGGCTGCTCGACACCGTCCTCGCCGCCCACGCCGCCGCCGTCGCCCACGCCGGTACGGCGGGTTAGGCGACACCGGGGCGCTCAACGCCGGTGCCAGACCGCCCAGTTCTGCCGGGCGTCGAAGCGCTCGACGTACCAGTCGGCGGGGTGGCCCGGCCAGTACGCCTCCGGCGGTTTCCCCTCCCCGGGCAGCGGGAGGACCATCACGTTCGCCTCCGCCGGGACGGGCTGCCAGCGGGGGTCGCGGGACCAGACCCGCCCCCGGTAGACCTCGAAGGTCTGGGCGGCGCGCAGCGACCAGTCGACGTCCCAGGCGAACACCACGTTGTCGTCCGCCGTGATCCCGGCGGCGCGGGTGAAGCCGGTCGCCAGGCCCTCGCGGCCCTCCGCGTGCGGCCGGGCGACCTGTGCGGTGATCGTCGTGGTGGCGAAGGCGGCGAACAGCGCCAGCGAGACGCCGAGCGCCCCGAGCACCCGGCGGCCCCCGGCGTGGCGGACCAGGACCGCCGCACCGAGCAGGACCAGCACGGCGGCGCAGGTGCGGGGCAGGTCGATCCGGCCCCAGTCCGCGGCCAGGAAGGAGACGTCGGGCAGGGTCCAGGGGATGAACATCGACGTGTGCAGCCGCTCGCCGGCCGCCAGCGCCACGACCCCGGCGAGCAGCAGGACGAGCCCGGCCGCGACCGCCGCCGTCCGGACCAGCGCGCGGCGACCGTACCGCGCGAGCACCGCGACGCCCGCGACGAAGGCCGACGGGACGAGGTAGGAGGTGTACCGGGCGTACACCCAGTCGTCGACCCGGCCGTCCAGCGGCAGGGCGGCGGCGGAGGCCACGGCCGTGCCGAACAGCAGGGCCACCAGCACGCCGCCGGTGGTCCGCAGGGCGGGCGGCCGGCGGCGGTCGAACACCGCGCACAGGCAGGCGACGACGGCGAGCCCGCCGACACCCCAGGTGGAGACGGTGAAGTACCAGATCTGACCGGCCGCCCGGGCGAGGGTCTGCACGGCGGCGCCCGGATCGGTCAGACCCTTCCAGAGCGAGCCGCCGACGTCGCTGTCCGGGACGGTGAACCGCGCGTGCAGCCAGGCCGACAGCAGCTCGGCGCCGAGCACACCGAGGCCGAGCGCCGCGAGCCCGGCCGCCGTGGCGCGCCACGGCGCCCGGCGCAGCAGCAGGACGCCGAGCAGGACGGCGGCGGTCAGCGCCACCACCACGCCGCCGCGGTCGTGCACCGCCATCGCGTAGCCGGCCGACGCCCCCGCCCCGACGGCGTGCCAGGTGCGGCGCCGCGGCGGGCCGTCGGCGAGCCAGCCGTGCAGGCAGAGCAGCCAGGCGAGCACCAGGACGGGCAGGACGGCGTCGGTCAGCGCGAACTGCGAGTAGAAGACCACCGGCGGCAGCAGCGCGGTCGCGGCGGCGAAGGCGTACGAGAGGCGGCGGTCCAGGCCGAGGCGGCGCAGCGCGACGTGGGCGAGCGGGAAGACCAGGGCGTTGACGGCGGCGTTGACGCCCATGACCAGGTGGTAGGCGGTCGTCGGGTCGTCGGCCAGGCGCAGCGCGGGGGAGATCAGCAGGGGGTAGCCGCCGGGGATGACCACGCCGACCGGGATCTCGGTCGGCGAGCCGCCGGCCAGCACCCGGGCCTCGGCGAGGTAGGAGTCCTCGTCGGGGTGGACGGACGGGAAGTCCATGGACCGGACGAGGACGAGACGGAACAGCAGCTCGGCCAGGTAGCCGACGAGCAGCACGACGGCGGGCCGGGTGGCGGCGGTCCGGACGACGGCGGCGCGGACGGTGGCGGCCGTGGCACGCACGGCGGTTCGGGCGGTGCTTCGGGCGGTGCTTCGACCGGTGGCGAGCGGAGTCGGGTCGGGCCGGGTCGGGTTCGGCCGGGTCGTGGTGCGGGGTGGCATGGGCGCGCCCCCTTCTGTCGACTGTCGGACGACTGTATATGTCGTTGGACTGCATATGTAGTCCGACTGGTTCCACGGAAGGGGGCGGGCGCCTACGGGCCGGGCCGGGTCATTTCGCCGGCGGGGTCGGGTACAGGCTCGCCAGCGGGTTGACGTACTCCTTGGCCGGCATGCAGGAAGGGCCCGGGGACTTCATCAGTCCGGCCTGCATCTCGCGGGAGCTGTTGGCCGGCGAAGTCCTGGCCAGCGGCAGGTAGATGAAGATCTCCGTGCCCGCCGGGAGCCGACGGGGGTGGACGGTCAGCACGAGCGGCTCCCCGGGCCCGTGCTCGATGTCCCACCCGGCGCTGAGGTCCACGTGGGAGGGCTGCTTCGGCTCGCGCGCCTTGCAGCCCGGCTCGCCGGGGTAGACCCGGGCGCGGATCCCGAACCGGTCGATGTCGCGCTGCAACTGGTCCACGTCCACCGGCTTGTAGTCCTCGAGGATGGTCAGCCGGACCACCTCCTCCTCGCTCTCCAGGGTGTACGCGACACCGCTGCTGCTGCCCAGCGACCGTCCGCTGTCGTCGCCGCCGGGGGCGGAGCCGTCGGTGCCGGTGGTGAGCAGGACCCCGGTCAGCGCGGCGGCCAGTCCCAGCGGGAGGGCGGCGCCCAGGAGCAGGCCGCGCCGACGGGTGGTGCGCCGGGGGGCGGTGCGCCGGGGGGTGTCGGGGGTGCCGTCCGGGTCGGTGATGCTGTCCAACAGGTGCTCCTTGAGCAGGAGGTGGCGGCTCCGGGGGAGGACCGGAGCGGCCGGGGCCGGCAGCAGCCGGGCCAGCTCCTCCCGATCGGCCTGTTCGGACCGGTGCCGGGGGGTGGCGCTCATCGGATCGTCTCCTTGGTCGGCCGGACCGCGGGGGTGCGGTCACCTGGTACCTGTCCGGTGCTGCCCGGGCGTTGCGCGGTCTCCGCCGCCCGGTGGCCCGCCCGCTGCCCCGGCGGCGTGCCCGGCTGCTCCGCCGGCGGCGCGCCCCGCTGCTCCGCCCGCGCCGAACGCGCCGCGGCCAGCTCCCGCTCGGTCAGCTCCCGCAGCCGGGCGCGGGCACGCGAGAGCCGGGAGCGGACCGTACCCACCGGGCGGCCGAGCGCCTCGGCGACGGCCGCGTGGTCCAGCCCCTCCCACACGTACAGCGCGAAGACCTCCCGCTCGGCCGGCCGCAGCCGCTCCAACGCGGCCTTCGCGGCGGCCAGTTCCTCGGCGTCGGCGATCCGGCCCGCCAGCTCGCCGGAGAAGTCCGGCACCACCTCGCGCGGCGGCAGCTTGGCCATCGCCTTCTGGTGCCGGCGCGCCGCCCTGCGGGTGTTGCGGATGACGTTCCCGGCGATGCCCAGCAGCCACGGCGCCAGGCTCTCCGCGCCGTCCTCCCGCTCGGGGGCGATCCGGGCGCGCAGCCGCCAGGCCTCCAGGAAGGTCAGCGAGACCACGTCCTCGGCGACGGTCCGGTCCCCGGTCATCCGTACGGCGTGCCGGTACACCGCCCGGGCGTGATCCTCGAAGACCTGCCCGAACGCCTCGGCGTCCCCGGCGCGGATCCGCGCCCGTATCGATTGCTCCACACCCGGTCCTGTCCGGCGGGCCCCGGGCGCTGCCATGATCCGCGTCACACGCCCGCCGGCTGTGCTTCAGGCCGTCCGCGGGAGCGTCATCGCCGCTGACGGCGCCCGGTGGCGGCGGTGGTACGACACGGTGACGGCCGCCAGCAGCGGCGCCCAGGCGACGGTCGGCAGGTAGAGGAAGCCGACCAGGGTGTGGCCGAGCGGGGTCATGCCCGTACCCGGCAGGGCCCACCAGCCGGCGAACGGCGTCCACAGCAGGGCCAGGCCGACGGCGCCGAGCGAGGCCGCGAGCACCACCGCACGCGGGCGAACCGGGCGGCCGCCGAGGAACGGCACCCAGCGCGGCGGCACCGTGCCCCACGGGCGGACCAGCCCGATCGTGAGCAGCGCCAGCGCCTCGGTGACCAGGCTCAGGAAGACCGGCCACACCGCGCCCCACCCGGTGAAGCCCATCGCCCGGTAGCCCGCCTCCGTGTACCCGCCGTGCCAGCCCGCCACCAGCCCGAGCCGCCACAGTCCGGCCGGCAGCGCGGTGACGGCGGCGAGGTGGGCGGCGCGCACGGCCCAACGGGGCGGGGCGGGAACGGCGGTGGTGGCGGCAGCGGGCCGGGGCGTCGTCATTCCCCCACCCTTCCGCGCGGCCCGGGCCCGCCGCGTCCCCCCGGCGGCGGGCCCGGCGCCGAGGGCTCCCCCGGGCGGGGGAGGGGCGCCTCGGCCCCCGGGAGCAGGGCGCCTCGCCCCGTCGCCCGGCGGCCGGGGCGCCGCCCGGATCAGCGCAGCCGCGAGGAGGACAGGATCGACGCCAGGTGCGCGACCACCATGCCCCAGGTGATCGCCGTGATGCCCGCGAGCGTCCACCGGGTGGCGTCCAGGTTCCCGAGCCCGGCGTCCACCGCGGCCGCCGCCAGCAGCACCAGCGAGGCCTCGATGCCGTTCGTCACCCGGTGGATCTTGAACAGCGAGGCGACCTTGCGGGCCGTCGCGATGCCCTGGGAACGCGGCTGCGTCGACTCCTCGGTCGCCGGCAGTTGCCCGCTGCGGGCGCGGGCCACGTCCACCAGGTCCGTCGAGGCCTTGAGCAGCACCACGCCCAGCGCGGCCGCCAGACCTGCCGACACCCACAGCTCCGACCCGCCGCGCGCCGCCCGGACACCCGCGCCGATCATCAGCGCGGCGTCCGCCAGATAGGCGCCGAGCCGGTCCACGTACACCCCGGCCATGCTGAACTGGCGCTTCCAGCGCGCCACTTCGCCGTCCACGCAGTCGAACAGCAGGAACAGCTGGAACAGCACGACGGCCAGCACCGCACCGGCCGGGCCCGGGATCAGCAGGGCCGCGCCGCCGCCCACCCCGCACACCACCATCACCCAGGTGAGGGTGTTCGGCGACACCGAGGTGCGCACCAGCTGCCGGGTGGTCCGCAGCGAGATCCGCCGCATGTACATCCGGCCCGCCCAGTGCTCGCCGTTGCGGCTCTGAAGCTTGGCCTGCGGCTGGCACACCTCGCGCAGCTCGGCGAGCGCCGGAGCAGCCACCATGACGACATCCCTCCACCTGTCCCGAAAACGATCACCACAGGCTACGGCCTCCGGGGGAACGCCCGGACCAGGCGGCATGCCGCCGGAGGTACGGGAGGTGTCCGTCGTCGGAACGTCCGGTGCTCAATTCGCGCGCGAGCGTCGCGGGCGTCCGCCGGAGCGCCCGCGGTGAAAACCGGTGGGCCGCCCGAGCGCCCCCGGGCTAGGCTGCGCGGGTTCGCCGGAACCCGAAGCCCCGGGCCCGACTGCCCGCCCCCGTACGCCGGTTGACGCGGTCCGCGGTCCCGGAGCGGAACGAGGAGCGCAGACCCATGGTGACCACGGGCGGCCCGTCCCAGAGCCCCGACCCGGCCCGACTGCTGGCCGACCACCGTCCGCGCGGCCCGGTGGAGACCGCCGACCACGAGCGCGCCCGCCGCCTCCTCGGCGTCGCCGACGCCTGGAACAGGGGCACCTTCCCGCTCCACTTCACCGCCTCCGCGCTGATCGTCCACCCGCCCACCCGCCGCGTCCTGCTGCGCTGGCACGTCCGCCAGCAGGCCTGGCTGCACGTTGGCGGCCACGGCGACCCGGGCGAGACCCGGCCGCTGGACATCGCCCTGCGCGAGGGCCTGGAGGAGACCGGCCTGACCGACCTCACCCCCTGGCCCGGCCCCGCCCTCGTCCACCTCGCCGTGGTGCCCGTCCCCGCCTCGCCCGCCGAACCCGCCCACGAGCACGCCGACCTGCGCTTCCTGCTGGCCACCGCCACCCCGGAGCAGGCCCGGCCGGAGAACCCGGCGTCCCCGCTGGAGTGGCTCACCGTCGAGGAGGCCAAGCGGCGGACCACCGAGGACAACCTCCGTGAGACCCTCGACCGCGCGGCCCGCCTGCTGCCGTCCGCCTGAACACCCCTTGGAGAGCGACCGGATGCACACCGACCAGACCCTGATCTTCGACGCCGACGACACGCTCTGGGAGAACAACGTCCTCTTCGAGCGGGTCATCGACGGCTTCCTGGACTGGGTCGCCGCCCCGCAGGAGCAGCAGCGTATCCGGGCCCTGCTGAACGAGATCGAGGCCGTCAACTCCGCCACCCTCGGCTACGGCGCCACCGTCTTCCGGCAGAGCCTCGCCGACTGCCTCCAGCGGCTCAACGACCGCACCCCCACGGCCGCCGAGCAGGCCCGGATCGACGACCTGCTCACCCCGCTGACCAGCCGCGACGTCGAACTGATCGCCGGCGTCGCCGACACCCTGGCCGCCCTCGCCGACCGCCACCAGCTGCTCCTGCTCACCAAGGGCGACCAGGGCGAACAACAGCGCAAGGTGACGGCGTCCACCATCGACCACCACTTTCGCGGCGTCCACATCGTCGCCGAGAAGTCGGTCGACACCTACCGGCAGCTCACCGCCGACCTCGGCCTCGACCCGGGCCGGACCTGGATGATCGGCAACTCGCCCAAGTCCGACATCGCCCCCGCCCGCCGGGCCGGCCTGCGCACCGTCTTCATCCCGCACGAGCACACCTGGGTGCTGGAGCACGCGGAACTCGGCCCGGACGAGGCGACGCTGCTGCTCGGGGCCTTCCCCGAGCTGCTGCGCCACTTCTGACGGCCCCTCCGGGCCGTCAGCCCATCATCGCGGCCGCCGGCACCGGCGTCCCGTCCCGGTACAGCCAGGCCCGCTCGGCGGCCGACCAGACGCCGGTCGTCAGCAGGTAGAGCACGGCGGCCACCGGGACCAGCGCCGCGAACAGCACCGACCCGAACGACAGGTACGGCAGCAGTCCCGCCCCCGGCTGCGGGGCGGGCTGCGCCGTCGCCGCTGTAGCCGCCGCCGCCGCGGCCGTGCGCCGGGCCCGGCGGAAGTTGACGACCCCGACCGCCGCCAGTCCGGCGAACAGCACCCCGAACACCGCCCACTGCCCGGCGCCCTGCGCGCCCGTGACGTGCAGACCCAGCGGCACCCCGAACAGGGTGTGGTCCAGCAGGTCGTTCGGGGTGGTGAACAGGCGGTACATCACCGAGAAGAACGGAATCTGCACCAGCACCGGCAGGCACCCCGCGAACGGCGACACCTGCTCCTTCCGGTACATCTCGGCCAGCGCCTCCCGCAGCCGCTCCGGGCGGTCCCTGTGCTTCCGCTGCAACGCCGCGACCTTCGGCGCCAGCCGCGCCCTGGCCCTCTCCCCGCGCGCCGCCGCCCGCGCCAGCGGGTGCAGCGCCAAGCGGACGGCGACGGTGAACAGGACGATGGCCAAGGCGGTCGGCACCAGGTGGGCGACGGCGGCGACGACGGCGTGCGCCACGGCGACGGCAGGGTCGAGAACAGCGAGTACGGACATGGTGGAGCGAGCCCTCCGGGGTCTCAGGACATGAGTGATCGGCGGAGGACGGCCACGGGGAACGCCTGGAAGAACGTCCGGCAGGAACGATCGGAAGAACGCCTGGAAGGACGTCGGACGGAACTACGCGGCCGCCGGGGCCGCTCCCGGCGCCCTGGGGCGTCGCCTGCCCCGGGCGTCCGGATCACGCTGCGGAAGGAACGCCGTACCGAACGCCCGGCGCCGCAGCACCCCGCTGCGCACCGCCGCCGGCGCCCGCGCCCCCAGGAGCCGCGCCCCGGCCAGCGCCCCGGCGACCGCCCCGGCCACCAGTGCCACGGCCGCGACGGCGGCCACCGACGCCAGCGTCCCGCTGTCGGCCACCAGCTCCCCGGTCAGCACCCGGAGCAGGCCCAGCAACATCGCCACAACGGCCACGACGCGCTCCCCCTCCCGGTGTCCCATCGGCTTCCTGACGTACCAGCAGGACGATCCTACGAGCCCCCGGGTTCCCGCCTGTGTCGGGGACGTCCCCTACGGCGCTCCCACCTGGTCCCGCCCGATTCCGTTCGTGCCCGAAGGCCCCCTCCTCGGAGCGGCGAAAAGCGGCCGTCCGGGGTGTAGCCGACGGGGCTACACGGGGCTACCGTGGAGAGGTGAAGACGATTACCCAGCGGGAGTTCCGGAACAACTCCGCCGCCGTGATGGACGCGGTGGAGGCGGGGGAGACGTTCCACATCACCAGGAACGGGGTCGAGGTCGCGGAGCTGCGGCCGGTGCCCGGGCGTCGGCGGCTCACGGCGGAGGAGCTGGTGGCCCGGCACGTGAAGCTGCCGCGCGTGGACTACCAGCAGATGCGCAAGGAGGCCGAGGAGGACTTCGGCCCCGAGGAGCTGGTGGGCGACGACGGCGACGACCCGTTCGAGCGGCGGCGTGGCTGAGCGCCGCAGAGCACCCCGGCGGCGGCCGGCCGGGGTGCTGGACACCTGCGTCTACATCGACCTGGCGCTGCTCAGCCCCTCCGACCTGCCGGCCGTGCCCGAGCTGACCGCGATCACCTTCGCCGAACTGCAGCAGGGCGTGTCGATGGCCCGCGACCCGGCCAGCCGGGCCGCCCGGCTGGAGGTGCTGGGCGCGGCGATGGCGGACTTCGACCCGCTGCCCTTCGACGCGGCCGCCGCCGCCCGCTACGGGACGCTGGTCACCCTCACCATCGCCGCCGGACGGCAGCCGCGCCCGCGCCGGATCGACCTGATGATCGCCGCGGTCGCCTCGGCCCACGGGCTGCCGCTGTACACCCGCAACGTGGCGGACTTCCGGGGGCTGGGCTCCGCGGTGGAGGTCATCGGGGTGTGAGGTCCGGGCGGGTCCCGTGGGCCGGGCGGGGAGTGGCGGTCAGGAGGCCCCGAGGGCGGCGGCCCCGTCCCGCTCGACCCGGTCGGCCAGGGCGGCCGCGGCCTTCATCGCGGCCGGGCGCCGCCTGGTCCGGGCGACGACCTGCCAGTCGGCCCCGTCGGCTCCGTCGATCCGGGCGGTGACCGCGAAGTGCGGGCGGCCGGTCAGTTCGATGAAGAGCCAGCGGGACAGCAGGGTCAGTCCGATGACGGCCGCCGCGACGACCTCCATGAAGGGGACGAGGGCGAGGAGGTTCAGCAGCTTCTCGCTGCGGCTGCCCTCCTCGGGGCCCTGGTACTCGCCCAGCCAGGAGAGCGAGACCGTGACCGGCCGGCCGTCCGGACCGGTCACGTCCACGACATGGGTGAAGACGGTCCGATCCCCGCGGGCCCAGGCCTTCCGCTGAAGCGCCATCGCCCCGGCGCTGGAGCGCTCCTGGAACCGCCGGTCCCGCTCCTGGTCCTGCCGGATCCGCTCCTCGTGCTCGGCGGTGCGTGCGGCCCGCCGTTCCCCCCGGTTGCTCATGGCGGCCATCGTAGGAGACGAGGTCAAGGGAGGGTAAAGCGGGCCGTACGGCCGTCAGCCCGGGCGGACCGCCGTCCCGGTGGCGGCGGAGGTGCGGGCGGCCTCCAGGACGGCCAGGGCGGCCACCGCGTCGCGCGGGTCGACCGGGGGCGGGGTGCCCGGGGTGGCCAGGGCGGCGGCGATGCCCGCGTAGAAGGCGGGGTAGTCGCCCGGGTCGGTCGGCAGCCGGATCGCCGACTCGTCGGTGCCGAGGGTGCCGTAGTGCGCGGGCTGGTCGGCGCCCCAGGGGCGGGTGCCGTCCGGGCGCAGGCCCGCCCGCAGGTCGGCCTCCTGCGGGTCCATGCCGGACTTGACGTAGCCGGCGGTGTCGCCGAGCACCCGCAGCCGGGGGCCGATCAGCGGGGTGATGGCGCTGGTCCACAGGTGCGAGCGGGTGCCGCTGGTGTGGGTGAGGGCGAGGAAGGCGTCGTCGTCCACCACCGCGCCGTCGCGCCGCACGTCGATCTCCGCGTACACCGTCTCGACCGGCCCGAACAGGGTGAGCGCCTGGTCGACGAGGTGGCTGCCCAGGTCGTACAGGGTGCCGCCGACCTCGGCCGGGTCGGCCAGCTCCCGCCAGCCCGGCTTGGGCTTGGGGCGGAAGCGCTCGAAGCGGGACTCGAAGCGGTGCACCCGGCCGAGCGCGCCGCCGCGCACCAGCCGGCTCGCGGTGAGGAAGTCGCCGTCCCAGCGCCGGTTGTGGAAGACCGAGAGCAGCACGCCCTGCTCCTCGGCGAGCCGGCACAGCTCCAGCGCCTGGGCGGCGGTGCCGGCCAGCGGCTTGTCCACCACGGTGGCCAGGCCGGCCCGCAGGGCGGCGCGGGCGAGCGGGGCGTGGGTGCGGTTGGGCGAGGCGATGACGACCAGGTCCAGCGCGTCCGGGTCGGCGAGCAGCTGCTCGGGCGTGTCCACGGCGCGGGCGCCGGGGTGCTCGCGCGCCAGCTGGGCGCGCCGGTCGGGGTTGGCGGTGACCACGGCGTCCAGCCGCAGCCCCGGTGTGGTGGCGATCAGCGGCGCGTGGAACGCGGAGCCGGCCAGGCCGTAGCCGATCAGGCCGACGCGGAACGGACCGGGAGTCGTCTGCGGGTTCATGCGCCCACTCAATCACGAGGCGCCCGGTTGCTCCCGGTTTCGGCGGACGGGACGGCGGGGCCGCCGCCGCGCCCTCGTACGGGTGAGGCTGCCGCCGGGGCCCGGAGCGCGGTGATACGTGTACGCGGCGATACGTGCACGTATCACCCCACGGACTGCGACGGAGGATCACATGGCCGCCAACGGCTGGACCGACGACCTGCTCGACCGGATGCGCACCGTCGGCGACCCGCTCGGGGACGCCGCCATCGCCGAGACGTACGAGCTCGGACAGCAGGACCAGGTGCGACAGACCCTGCTCGGCTTCGGCCGCAACAGCGACGCCGTCCCGGCCGGGCTGCCGCCCAGGCTCCAGGCGTACTTCGAGGAGTCCGCCATCCTGCCGTCCTGGGCGGACCGGGCGCAGATGGCGCGCGGCCACGAGCTGCTCGGCCGCTACCAGCCGCTGATCGCCTCGATCCTGCTCTGCGGCTCGCTCCCGCTCTGCTACACCTGCGGCAACGGCGCCGAGGTGCTCGTCCGCTCCCAGCGCCTGACCTCCGGGGTGTACCGGCGCCTGATGGAGACCTCGCAGTTCGTCGTCGACGTCCTCGACAACGACGGCCTGGGGCCGGGCGGCCGCGGGCTCCGGTCGGCCCAGAAGGTCCGCCTGCTGCACGCCACCATGCGCTACCACGTCTCCCAGCTGGGCGACTGGGACGCCGCCGCCCTGGGGGTGCCGGTCAACCAGGAGGACCTGGCCGGCACGCTGATGAGCTTCTCGGTGCTGATCCCGCTCGGCCTCGCCGAACTGGGCGTCGACCTGCTGCCCGAGGACCGGGAAGCCTACTTCCACATCTGGCGGGTGGTCGGCCACGTCCTGGGCGTCGACGAGCAGCTCAACCCGGCCAAGTTCGGCGACGGCGCGGCCCTGAAGGACGCCATCATCCGCCACCAGCAGCGGCCCTCGGAAGCCGGGCGGGTGCTGACGAAGGGCGTCCTGGACTTCATCCGGGAGGTGCTGCCGGTCCCCTCGGGTGCGGGCCCCACCCTGATCCGGCGCCTGATCGGCGACAGGTCCGCCGACGTCATCGCGGTGCCCCCGGCGGACAGCCTCACCAAGCTCGGGCTGAGCGCCGCCGCCCTGCCGAACTTCGGGTACGGCAGGACGGGCGACACCCTGCCGCCGCTCGCCGAACTGGCGAGCCAACTGGGGCTGCTGGTCTTCAAGGAGGGGCTGCTGCTCACCAACAAGGGCCGCCGCCGGGAGTGGCAGGTCCCGACCGGCCTGACCGACTCGTCGTCCTGACCGGGGCGCCACCGCGCGGCCGCCCGTACGGTCACCGGGCTCGGCCCGTGCGGCTACCGGCCCCGGGGCGTGCGGCCACCGGCCGGACGGGGGCCGCGCGGTGGCGGTGCGGGCGACTACGCTGGTCGGAGTTGGGGCAGCCTGTGGCGCCCGACCGGCCGAGGGTGTCCGGTCTGGGCATGTGCGAGAACGTTCAGACCTGTGCAAGACCGAGGAGACACCTACGTGGCAGAGCGCAAGCCCATCGAGTCCTGGCTGACCGACATGGACGGGGTCCTCATCCACGAGGGCACGCCGATCCCCGGGGCGGAGGAGTTCCTGCGCAAGCTGCGGGAGTCCGGCAAGCCCTTCCTGGTCCTCACCAACAACTCCATCTACACCCCGCGCGACCTCAGCGCCCGGCTGGCCGGCATGGGCCTGGAGGTGCCGGAGGAGTGCATCTGGACCTCCGCCCTGGCGACGGCCAAGTTCCTCGCGGGCCAGCGCCCCGGGGGCACCGCGTACGTGATCGGCGAGGCCGGCCTCACCACCGCGCTGTACCAGGCCGGTTACGTGCTGACCGACAACAACCCCGACTACGTGGTGCTCGGCGAGACCCGCACCTACTCCTTCGAGGCGCTCACCAAGGCGATCCGCCTGATCAACCAGGGCGCCCGGTTCATCTGCACCAACCCGGACGAGACCGGCCCCTCCACCGAGGGCGTGCTGCCGGCCACCGGCTCGGTCGCGGCCCTGATCACCAAGGCGACCGGGGTCGAGCCGTACTTCGTCGGCAAGCCCAACCCGCTGATGATGCGCGAGGCGCTGAACACCGCCGGCGCCCACTCCGAGACGGCGGTGATGATCGGCGACCGGATGGACACCGACATCGTCGCGGGCATGGAGGCCGGCATGGAGACCATCCTGGTGCTCACCGGCCTGACCTCCGCCTCCGACGTGGAGCGCTTCCCGTACCGGCCGACCCGCGTGGTCCAGTCGATCGCGGACCTGGTCGAGCTGGTCTAGCCGCTGGGTTCTCCCCCCGCGTTCTCGTCGTGGGCCCCGTTCCGGCAGGTCGCCGGGGCGGGGCCGCTCCGTGTCCGGGGTGCGGGGCCGCCTGGTGCCCGCGGGGAGGCGGCCGTTGTCGGTGGGGCTGTGTAGCGTTCGGGGTGAAAGAGGGCGTGCGGCGCAACAGCCGCGGTGTGGGAGGTAGATGTCGTGACGGACACGGTCGAGGCGGGCGTGGTCGAGGCCGGCGAGGGCGGCGGGCTGGAACTGCCCGAGTCCTGGCGCGGGGTGCTGGGCGCCGAGACGGAGAAGCCGTACTTCGCCGAGCTGGCGGCCTTCGTGGCGGCCCAGCGCGCGGAGCACGAGGTGTTCCCGCCGAGCGGCCAGGAGTTCGCCGCACTGGAGGCCACCCCGTACGACAAGGTCCGGGTGCTCGTGCTCGGCCAGGACCCGTACCACGACAACGGCCAGGCCCACGGCATGAGCTTCTCGGTGCTGCCGGGCACCAAGACGCCGCCGTCGCTGCGCAACATCTTCAAGGAGCTGGACGCCGACCTGGGCGTCCCCGCCCCGGACAACGGCTACCTGATGCACTGGGCCGAGCAGGGCGTGCTGCTGCTCAACGCGGTGCTCACGGTCCGCGCGCACGAGGCCAACTCGCACAAGGCGAAGGGCTGGGAGAAGTTCACCGACGCGGTGATCAAGGCGGTGAGCGACCGCGACGAGCCGGTGGTCTTCGTGCTGTGGGGCAACTACGCGAAGAAGAAGCTGCCGCTGATCGACACCGCCAAGCACGTGGTGGTGCAGGGAGCGCACCCGTCGCCGCTGTCGGCGAAGCTGTTCTTCGGCAGCCGTCCGTTCTCGCAGATCAACGCCGCGCTGGACTCCTTCGGCGCCGAGGCGATCGACTGGCAGGTGCCGAACCTGAAGGAGGCCTGAGCCTCCGCCCGGAGCGCCTGCTGGCGTTCCGGGGTGCCGGTCGGCGGGCGCCGGCAGCCGGTGGTGGCCGTGGTTCGGACGGGTTCGATGTCCCGTCCGCCCACGGCCACTTGGCGTTCACCACCGGTGGCCGTCGGCCGGTGCCGGGTGTGCTTAGCTGGTGCCGACCGGTCGCCGGACCGGGGCCGGGGAGGGGCGGTACGTGCACGGGCTGGGGCGGACAGGGACGTTGCGGGGCGCCGTCGGGGCGCTGCTGGCCGGGGTGGTGCTGGCGGCCGGGTCCGGCTGCACCGGTTCGGACGGCGGGAAGCCGGGAGCCGGGTCCGTGTCCTCCGCCGCCGGGGCGGGCGCGGGGGCGGGTGCCGGTGCGGGCTTCGCCCAACTGCCCGGGCAGGCCTTCTACGTCTCCGACCGCACCAACGCCGCCCAGCAGGTGACCGCGCTGCGCGGCCAGGGCCGGACGGCGGAGGCCGACGCGCTGCTGCGGATCGCCGGACAGCCCTCCTCGCAGTGGCTCGGCGAGCAGGGCGCCCAGACGATCGCCGAGCAGGTGAGCCGACGGGCCGCCGAGGCCGGCCGCACGGCGGTCTTCGTCGCGTACGACATCCCGCACCGCGACTGCGGCCAGTACTCGGCCGGCGGCGCCCCCGACGCGGCCGCCTACAGGGCCTGGATCACCGGCGTCGCCCAGGCCCTCGGCGACCGCAGGGCCTGGGTGGTGCTGGAGCCGGACGCCGTCGCGCACACCCTGGACACCTGCGGGATCAAGGGCGACCTGGCCGCCGAGCGGTACGGCCTGCTGGCCTTCGCCGTCCAGGAGTTGAAGAAGAACCCCAACGCGCGGGTCTACCTGGACGCGGGCAACCCCGGCTGGGCACAGGACCCGGAGGAGATGGCCACCGCCCTGCGCAAGTCGGGCATCGCGGCGGCCGACGGCTTCGCCGTGAACGTCGCCAACTTCTACGACACCGAACGGAACGCGGCCTACGGCGCCAGGCTCTCCGCGGCCCTCGGCGGGAAGAACTACGTCATCGACACCAGCCGCAGCGGCAACGGGGCGCTGGGCGGCGCCGCCTGGTGCAACCCGCCCGGGCGCGCGCTCGGCGAGCGGCCGACCACCGAGACCGGCCGGCCCGGGGTGGACGCCTACCTGTGGATCAAGAACCCGGGGGAGTCGGACGGCGACTGCGGCCGGGGCGAGCCCCGGGCGGGCGAGTTCTGGCTGCCGTACGCGCTCGGGCTGGCGCAGGCGGCGCGCTGAGGCCGCCTGCGCCTGACCTCGGGCCCTGCGCGTCGCGCGGTTCACACGGCGCGCGGTCTACGCGGTGATCTGGATCCAGCGGGCGACCGACGGGGTGCCGGCGGCGTCCGTCAGGAACAGCATGTACCAGCCCGGCGGCAGCAGGTTGGGGTTCGCGGGCAGGGTGAGCGAGACGCCGTCCGCCGTCCGTCCGGCGACGTCCAGGGCCACCGAGCGCTGCTCGACGTCCGTCACGTGGGTGACCGAACTCGGCCGGATCAGCTTGGCGGTGGCCACCGCCTCCGGGCGCGCCGTCCCGACGGCGAGGGTGCCGCCGAGCCGGGCCGCCTGCGGAACGGCGCCGACCTCCGGACGGTCGCCGTGGTACAGGTACGGCGGGGTGTAGATCTCGATGCGCTGCTCGAAGCCGCCCGGCTGGGTCTCGGCCTTGTCCGCGAAGAGCGGGTTGGAGCCCAGCACGGCGACCCGGCCGTCCGGCAGCAGCAGCGCCTCGGAGTGGTAGTTGCGGCCGACGGTCGGCTCGGCGGCGGTCGTGAAGCCGTTGGTGTCCGGGTGGTACACCTGCGCCTTGAGCAGGTCGCTGTCGCCGCGGCCGCGGTAGCCGCTGGAGCCGCCGGTGGTGAAGACGGTGTCGTCCGGCAGGATCACGCTGTTGAGGTAGCGGGTGCCGCCGGCCGGCAGGTCCGGGCCCGGGGTGAAGGCGGGAGCGGCGGAGGAGAGGTCCGCGATGTCGGTGCGGGCCGTGGACAGCGGCGACTCCCCGACACCGCCGCCGCCGAGCACCATCACCTTCTGCGCCTGCGCGGGCGGCAGCAGCACCGAGGAGGAGGTCTCGGTGAGGCCGGGGTCGCGCAGGCCGGGGACGGGCTGGAAGGCCCCGCTCGACAGGTCCCACACGCCGGGCTCGCGG
This sequence comes from Kitasatospora sp. SC0581, assembly GCF_048159585.1. Taxonomy (NCBI): domain Bacteria; kingdom Bacillati; phylum Actinomycetota; class Actinomycetes; order Kitasatosporales; family Streptomycetaceae; genus Kitasatospora; species Kitasatospora sp. SC0581. The sequence continues at coordinate 181,395 of NZ_JBLRWA010000012.1, forward strand.
CCCTTGTCGCCGGGGCCGTAGCCGCCGTTGGAGCCGGAGTAGAAGAGCTTGCCGGAGGCAGTCAGGAAGACCGCCGGGTAGGTCGGGAAGTAGTGGTCGGGGCCCTTGGACCAGGACTTGGTCCTCGGGTCGTAGATCTCGTTGTCGTTGCCGCTGAGGATCTCCCCGGTGTCGTCCAGCCCGGAGACGGTGACCACCCGGCCGTCGCCCAGCCCGGTCAGCGTCGGGTACCAGCGGGCGTGGGCCATGTCGGTGACCGGCTCGTACAGCTCGGTGTCCGGGTTGAACTCGAAGGCGGAGCGGATGCCCTGGTACTCCTGCTTGTCCAGGGTCAGCTTCTCGCTCTGCCCGTACAGGTTGTGGGCGTCGGTGCCGCTCAGGCCCTTGATCCGGTACTGGGCGGGGGAGTCGGAGACGAAGTCCTGGCCCGGGCCGACCGCCTCCACGTACACGTGCTGCTCGCCGGCGGTGACCACGGTCTGCTTGCCGGAGCCGGTCTTGGTCGCGGCCGGGACCGTCACGGCGGCGGTGCTGGCGTACTCGTGGCCGTTCGGGGAGACGAAGACGGTGCCCTTGGGGAAGGTCCGGTCGCGCTCCGGGCTCTCGTTGCGCACCCGCATGATGCCGGCGGCCTTCTTCACGGCGCCGGCCAGCTTCTCGTAGCGCTGGGTGCCGCCGGCCACCAGGACGCGGCCGTCCGGCAGCGAGGTGTGGCCGCCGCAGAACATGTCGGCCGGGGTGGGGACCAGCTTGTAGGTGTTCCGGGCCGGGTCCCAGAGCAGGCTCTTGAAGGTGCCCGCGTTGAACTGCTTCTCGTCGTTGCCGGAACCGGCCACGATCAGGACCTTGCCCGTGCGCAGCACGGTCGCGTGCACGGCGTTGACCCGGAACTCGGTGGGCAGCGACAGGGTCTGCCAGTGGCCGTACTGCGCCTTGTACTCGGGGCGGTTGATCACGTAGTGGTGGTACTGCTGGGAGGCGAAGCCGAGGACGGCCGGCGCGTTCATCCCGGCCACGGTCAGCGCGACGGTGCTGCCGAGGGCGAGGCGCTTGGTGCGGCCGGCCTTGTGGATCTTCACGGTGGGTGCTCCCCTCGGGAGGCGGTCGGGGGCTCTGGTCGGTGGGCGGCTCTGTTCGGTGGGTGGTGCTGTTCGGCGGGGCGGTGCTGGTCGGTGGGTGGTGCTGGTCAGGCGGCGGTGCTGGTCAGTGGGAGGGTGCCGGTCAGTGGGAGGGTCTGCCGCTGTCGGCGTGGTCGGGTGAGGTTCGTCCGGGGCGGGGGGCGGGAGGTGCGGGCTGCGCCGGTCCGGCGGTCCGGGCGGCTCGGGGGTCGCGGGCGTGGCGCGGGCGGCGCTTCTCCAGGACGACCTGCGGGGCCGCCGTCGGGTCGCCGGTGACGGTGAGGGTGGCGGTCGGGCGGGTCCGGCGGCGGCGTACGGCGTCGCCGGCGCTGATCAGGACCGGCAGGAGGGTGAGCAGCAGGGCGATCCAGGCCCAGGTGCGCATCGCGACGTGGTCGTAGCCGGTGACGTAGGAGGCGGCGATCGCGCCCCCGAACACCAGCGTCCAGAACAGGTGGAAGCGGAAGGTGCCGAGCCGGTCGGTGCTGGCCGAACTGCCCTTGGGCGTCACCACGAAGCGGCTGCGGCGGCGGACCAGCGCCTGGAGCAGCGAGGCCGCGTAGACCGGACCGCAGAGCGCCGACATCACCATGCCCGCGACCCCGGAGGAGCCGGCCGGCTCGTGCGGGCTCACGTTGTGCTTGCGGTTCCAGGTGTAGAGCAGGAGCTGGAGCGCGGCGGCGTCGCTGTAGAGCATCATCCAGATCTCCGAGGAGACGTGCACGCCGGAGGCGCCGAAGCCCAGGTAGAGCACGCTGGACAGGCCGCCGAGCAGCCAGGTGAGCGCCGCCATCGGGTAGAAGCCCACCATCAGCGAGTAGTTGAGCAGCCGGCCGGGCGACAGCCGCCACAGCACCCGCCAGTACTGGGTGAACAGGGTCTCGTAGGTGCCGCGGCTCCAGCGCAGTTGCTGGGAGAAGAAGTCGGTCCAGGAGGACGGGCCTTCGCCGACCGCGAGCACGTCCGGGGTGTACACGGACTTCCAGCGTTCTCCGGTCTCCGGGTTCCGGCTCCGGTGGAACTCCAGACCGGTCGCCATGTCCTCGGTGATGGAGTCGTACAACCCGCCGATCGACTGGAGAGCGCTGATTCTGACGGCGTTGTTGGTGCCCACGAACATGGGCGCGCCGTAACGGTTTCCGGCGCGTTGGATGAGGGCGTGGAAGAGGTACTGCTGGCTCTCGGAGAATTTGGTGACGGCCGATCCCGAGCTGCGGTAGTTCCCGTACACCTGGGGGCCGACCACGAATGCCACGTCGGGGTCGCGGAAGTAGCCGAGCATCCGCTCGCAGAAGTCCGGCAGCGGAACGTGGTCGGTGTCCACGGACACCCAGAACTCGTAGTCGTCGCCGTGGGCCTGGAGCCAGGCGTTGTAGTTGCCGTGCTTGGTCCCGGCGCGGAACCGGCCCTTCGGCCGGTTCCAGTGCGGCCGGCCGGCGCGGGTGAAGTGGCGCACGCCCAGCTCGGCGCAGAGCTCCCGCATTGCAGGATCGTTTCCCTCGTCCAACAACCAGACGTCGTACGGTCCGTTGTGCCGGACGGCCCGCGCCGCCGTCAGCGTGGCCCGGACCATCTCCGGCGGCTCCTTGCCCGGCACGCAGGTGGTGAGGAAGGCGACCCGGGTGCCGGGCTCCGGCGTCACCGGGACCGGGTCGCGGGCGACCAGCGTGGCGTGGGTGTTGGAGACGACGTTGACCAGCCGGAACACCTCGACGACGGCGATGATGCCGATCATCACCTTGTCGCCGAGCAGCACCAGGGAGTTCGTCTCGTCCAGCCGCTCGGGCCAGTGCTCCGGCAGCAGCAGCCAGACCAGCAGCACCGCCTCCACCACGGGGGCGGCCATCAGCAGCAGCGCGGCGCGGATCCGGTGCGGCTCGCGGCGCAGCAGGCTGCGGTACCGGACGCGGTAGGGGGCCGCGGGGGGCGGCTCGTACGGGGCGGGGCTGTATGCGGTGGGGCTGTATGCGGTGGGGTCGTGCGGTCCGTCGTGGGAGGGCGGGTGCGGTGCGACCGGTTCGGGCCAGTAGACGCCGCCGCCGAGGTCGTCGTCCTCGTCCGGGTCGTACGCCGGGCCCGCGAGACGGCTGAAGTGGCCGTAGTCGTAAGGGGCTTCGGGTATGGGAAGGGCGCGCAGGGCGGCCTCGTCCAACTCCCCGGCACCTCGCCCGTGGGCCGTTCCGACGCCCTTGCGTCGTGAGAACGGCGGCGTGGTCATAGCTGCTCCCCCCGGAGTTCGCGCCTTGCGCGGCTCGCTCGGTTCACTCGGCTCGCTCGGCTCTTGCGTGGGTCTGCCTCGACTCGGAGCCGTCCGGGTGGAACAGGGTGGAACCGGCCGGAATCAGCTGGAAACAGCTGGGAACAGCCGGAACCGGCTGGAACGAGACCCGGCGAACTGCGGTTCTCGGGCAGTTCCCGGGCCGTCCGGCAGATTCGGCGTGTGCGACCGGTTCGGTTGTGCGTCGGTACGGCGGCCTCGAATCCGGGATCCCGATGCACTTTCCAGCTTCCCCTCCGGGTACGTCGGGATCCTTGGCCGCCTCAACTCTCCCTGAGCGCAACGGTGATCGCAACCAGTCCGGGAGATCGCCGTCGCCCAGGCATGAAGATGCCACGGTTTCCGGCCGATCCGGCGGGCGTTGGTGCTAATGCGGTGAATTCGCTCCGGCCTGGGCGGTCCATGGAACTCGATGGTGGTGGAGGGCTGTTGCGGAGTTGCCCGTGGAGCCGTTCGCGGGGTCGCTGTCGTGTGCCGGCGGGGGCAGCGGAACGGCCGGACCGCCCCTCGGGGCGATCCGGCCGTCCGTACGGGGCCGGGCTGGTCAGGCAGGCTGGTCGGCGGGGCTGGTCAGGCGGGCTGGTCAGAGCGGGGGCAGCAGGGGCGCGCCGGTCGCGGCCTGGACCTCGGCGAAGTCCACGCCCGGCGCCGTCTCCACCACCCGCAGCCCCTCCGGGGTCACGTCGACTACCGCGAGGTCGGTGACGATTCGGTCCACAACTCCCCGGCCAGTTGCGGGAAGTGACAGCTCATCGACGATCTTCGGCGAGCCGTCCCGGGCGGTGTGCTCCATCACCACGATCAGCCGACGGGCCCCGTGCACCAGGTCCATCGCGCCGCCCATGCCCTTGACCATCTTGCCGGGGATCATCCAGTTGGCGAGGTCCCCGGCGGCCGACACCTGCATCGCGCCGAGCACCGAGACGTCGATCCGCCCGGCCCGGATCATGCCGAAGGAGAAGGCGGAGTCGAAGTACGAGGCGCCGGGGGCGACCGTCACCGTCTCCTTCCCGGCGTTGATCAGGTCGGCGTGCTCGGCGCCCTCCTCCGGGTACGGGCCGACGCCGAGGATGCCGTTCTCCGAGTGGAGCACCACCTCGACGCCCGGCGGGAGGTGGTTGGGGATCAGGGTCGGCAGGCCGATGCCCAGGTTCACGTACTGGCCGTCGCGCAACTCGCGGGCGGCGCGGGCGGCCAGGGCGTTGCGGGGATCGAGAGCGGTGGCGGCGGCGGTGACGGGGGCGGCAGGGGTGCCGAGGGCGGTGGCGGCGGTGGTGGCGCGGACTGCGGTCTCGGTGGGCATCGGCTCAGGCCTCCTGGAGTGCGGGGCGGACGGTCCGGCGCTCGATGCGGCGGTCCTCGGGGTCGGCGGCCACCACCCGGTCGACGTACACCCCGGGCAGGTGCACCGCGTCCGGAGGGAGCTCGCCCGGTTCGACGATCCGGTCCGCCTCGACCAGGGTGATCCGGCCCGCCGCCGCGCAGAGCGGGTTGAAGTTCCGGGCGGCGGCGTGGAACACGCAGTTGCCGTGCCGGTCCGCCACCTCGGCCCGGACCAGCGCGAAGTCCGCCGTGATCGCCTCCTCCAGCAGGTAGCGACGGCCGCCGAACTCCCGGACCTCCTTCGGCGGGGAGGCCAGGGCCACCGAGCCGTCGGCCGCGTAGCGCCACGGCAGCCCGCCCTCCTCGACCTGGGTGCCGACCCCGGCCGGGGTGAAGAACGCCGGGATGCCGGCGCCGCCCGCCCGGAGCCGCTCGGCCAGCGTGCCCTGCGGGGTCAGCTCCACCTCCAGCTCGCCGGAGAGGTACTGCCGGGCGAACTCCTTGTTCTCCCCGACGTACGAGGAAGTCATCCGGGCGATCCGGCCCGCCCGCAGCAGCAGGCCCAGCCCCCAGTCGTCCACCCCGCAGTTGTTCGAGACCACCCGCAGTCCGGTGGCGCCGGAGTCCACCAGGGTGCCGATCAGCGTGCTGGGGATGCCGCAGAGGCCGAAGCCGCCGACGGCCAGCACCGCGCCGTCGGGAACGTCCCCGACGGCGTCGGCGGGGGAGTCCAGGACCTTGTCCAAGGGGTCACCTCGTGAGGGAGTGGGCGGAGGGGGTGGAAGAGGAAGGGGCGGAGCGCGGCCGGGGTGGTGCAGCGGACGGGGCAGGTGGGACGGGCAGGTGGGACGGGCTTGTGGGAGGGGCGGCCGGCGGGCTCGGCCGCCGCGCGGAGCCCGTGGCCGTACCAGGCCGGGCTGGGGTCCTGCCTGGGCCGGACCGGGGTCGGGCACGCCGCTGGGGTTGGCTGCCGTCGGACGGGCTCCGCGCCCCTCCACCGTCACCGGGCAGGGGTGGGCGCAGCCATGGCGGCCACCCCCATGGGTGGGCGCGGAGCCGTGTCGGCGGGCCACACCCGGGCGCCCGGGGGACGGCGGCGGGCCGACGGTATGTCGACCGGAGCCACATCCCGACCGGCTGATACGTCGACCGGGCACATGTCGCCGTTCCCACCGCACACCTACGGTTCCCGCATCCACCCGCCGCACTTCAGGAGTCGGTCACCATGCGCAGCTCGACAAACCCCTCCAGGACCGCCTCCGGCGTTCGCCTGGGCGACTCCCTGACCGGCGGCCCGGCCCGGAAGCTCGCCGCCCTCGCGGCCTGCGTCCTGCTGGCCTCGGGCTGCGCCAAGGCCGGCACGGCCGGGACGAGCGCGGCGGACGGTGGATCGAAGGGCCCGATCAAGGTCGGCCTGGTGTACTCCAAGACCGGGCCGCTGGCCGCCTACGGCAAGCAGTACCTGGAGGGCTTCAAGGCCGGCCTGAGCTATGCGACCAAGGGCACCAGCGCGGTCGACGGGCACAAGATCGAGTTCGAGGAGCAGGACGACGCCGGCGACCCGGCCAAGGCGGTGTCCGCCGCCAAGGACCTGATCGGCAAGGGCTACAAGGTGCTGGCCGGTTCCACCGCCTCCGGTGTGGCCCTCCAGGTCGGTCCGATCGCCGCCCAGAACAAGGTGCTCTTCATCAGCGGCCCGGCCGCCGCCGACAAGGCCACCGGTCTGAACAAGTACACCTTCCGTTCCGGCCGCCAGTCCTACCAGGACATCAAGACCGCGGCCTCGTTCATCGGTGACGCCAAGGGCAAGAAGGTCACCGTGCTCGCCCAGGACAACGCCTTCGGCCAGGCCAACGTGGCCGCCGTGAAGGCGCTGCTCGGCGCCGAGGGCGCGACGGTCGACCAGGTGCTCGCCCCGCCGAGCGCCACCGACCTCACCCCCTTCGCCACCCAGGCCAAGACCGCCAAGCCCGACCTGCTGTTCGTCGCCTGGGCCGGCGACACCGCCTCGGCCCTGTGGACCGCGCTCAACCAGCAGGACGTGTTCGCCGACACCAAGGTCGTGACCGGCCTCGACCTGGCCGCCTCCTACCCGCTGTTCGGCCCGGCCGCCGAGAAGATCTCCTTCCTGAACCACTACTTCGACGGCGCCGCCGGCACCCCGGTGGAGAAGGCCATGACCGATGCCGTCACCGCCGCCGGAGGGAAGACGGACATCTTCACCCCGGACGGCTTCACCGCCGCCCAGATGATCGTGCACGCCGTCGAGTCCAACCACGGCTCCGCCGACGACACCTCGGCCCTGGTCAAGGCCCTGGAGGGCTGGAGCTTCGACGGGGTGAAGGGGAAGACCACAGTCCGCGCCGAGGACCACGCCCTGCTCCAGCCGATGTTCCAGGTGCGGCTGACCGGCAGCGGTGCCGCCGCCAAGCCCTCGGTGGAGAAGACCCTGACCGCGGACGAGGCGGCACCCCCGGTCACCCCGATGGCGGGCTGATCCCGATGCCCGCCCGCACCACGTCGACTCCTTCCGCCTCCTCGGCTGCCTCCGCCGCGTCCACCTCGTCCGCGCGGTCCTCCGCGTCCTCCTCTCCGGTGCTGCGTCTGGACGGGCTCGGCTGGGCCGTCCGCGGCGTGCCGATCGTCGAGGACGTCTCCTTCTCGGTCGGCGAAGGCGAGTTCATCGCCTTCATCGGGCCCAACGGCGCCGGCAAGACCTCCCTCTTCAACCTGATCTCGGGCATCTACCCGGCGACCCACGGCAGCCTCCACCTCGACGGCGCGGACATCACCGCCGAGACGGTGCACGCCAGGGCCCGCCGCGGGCTCGGCCGCACCTTCCAGACCTCCTCGCTCTGGCCGGGGATGACCGTCGCCGACCACGTCCGCCTGGCCGCTCAGGCGGCAGCCGGACCGGGTGCCTCGTACCGGCTCTGGCGCCGCGCCGACCGCTACGAGCAGCAGCTGGCCGACACCCTGGAACGCACCGATCTCACCCACCGCGCGGACACCCTGGCCAGTGCGCTCTCGCACGGGGAGAAGCGCAAGCTGGAGCTGGCCGTCCTGCTGGTCTCGGAGCCCCGGCTGATCCTGCTGGACGAGCCGATGGCCGGAGTCAGCGCGGAGGAGGTGCCCGCCCTCACCGAGCTGATCCGTTCCGTGCACCGTGACCTGGGCCGGACCGTCCTGATGGTCGAGCACCACATGGACGTCCTGCTCGGCCTCGCCGACCGGCTCGCGGTGATGCACCACGGCACGCTGCTCGCCCTGGACACCCCCGAGGCCGTGATGGCCGACCCGACCGTGCAACAGGCCTACCTGGGTGAGGCGTTGTGACCTCCTTTCCGTTCTCCGCTCAGCGCCCCGTTCCTTCGGCGCACTCCGCCTCCTCTCCGTCGTCCGCGTCCTCGCCGTCGTCCGCTGCCGAACCCCTCCTCTCCGTCCGCGATCTGCGGGTGGTCATCGACGGGCTGCACATCCTGCACGGCGTCGACTTCGACGTGGCCCCCGTCGGGGTGACCGCGCTCCTCGGCCGCAACGGCGCCGGGAAGACCACCACCGTCAGGGCCGTCATGGGCCTGGTGCCGCGCACCGGAAGCATCCGGCTGTCCGGCTCCGAACTCTCCTCCCTTCCCACGCATCTGGTCGTTCGTCATGGCATCGGCTACGCGCCCGAGGACCGGGGGATCTTCGCCGGCCTCACGGTCGCCGAGAACCTCCGCCTCGCCGAGCGCGCTGCCGGGAGCGGGAGCGGGAGTGGGAGTGGCGGCGAGGCCGGTGAGCCCAACTACGCACTCGTCCACGAGCTCTTCCCCGAACTCAAGCAGCGGGCCGGGCAATTGGCCGGGACGCTCTCCGGCGGCCAGCAGCAGATGGTGGCGATCGGCCGGACGCTGCTCAACCGCAACCGGTTGATCATCGCCGACGAGCCCACCAAGGGCCTGGCCCCGAAGATCGTCGCCGAGGTGGCCGAGGTGCTGGCGCGTGCGGCCGAGGCCGTGCCCGTCCTCCTGGTCGAGCAGAACCTCGCCCTCGTCCGCCGGCTGGCCGGCACCTGCGCCGTCCTGGCCGACGGCCGTACCGCCCACCGCGGAGACACCGCCGAGCTGTTGGCCGACGAGGAGGCTGCCCGCCGCCTGCTCGGCGTCGGCTCCCGTCACCCGCTCGCCGGCGGGCCCCGGCCCGCCGCCGCCCCGGCCTCCCCGGCCGCCCCTGTCGTCACCGCCGAGGTGAAGCCCTGATGGACACTGTCGTCCTCCTTTTCTGTACCGGACTCGGTCTCGGTGCGCTGTACTTCCTGGTCGCCTCCGGTCTGTCGCTGATCTTCGGTCTGATGGACGTGCTCAACTTCGCGCACGGCGCCCTGCTCTCGATCGGCGCCTACGCCACCTGGTGGGCCGGTGCCGAGGCTGGTCTCTCCTTCTGGCTCGCGGTGCCGTTCGGCACCCTGGTCGGAACGGCCGCCGCCGTCCTGCTGGAGCTCTTCCTGATCCGGCCGCTCTACAGCCGGCCGCGCGACCAGATCCTTGCCACCGTCGGGGTCGGGCTCGCCGTACCCGCCCTGCTGATGGGGATCTGGGGCGCGGACTCCCGCCCCTTCCCGCAGCCGGAGCTGCTGTCCGGCACCTGGCACGTGCTCGGGGCGACCGTCCCGGTCAACCGCTTCGTGCTGGTGGCCGCCGCCGCCCTGCTGCTGCTCGCTCTTCGGTTGTTCCTCGCCCGCACCCGCTACGGGCTGATCGTCCGGGCCGGCGTCGAGGACCGGGCGATGGTCACGGCGCTCGGCATCGACGTCCGGAAGGCGTTCACCCTCGTCTTCGCCCTCGGCGGGGCGGCCGCCGCCCTCGGTGGCGCCCTCGGCGGCCTCTACTTCGGTTCGGTCAATCCCGGCCAGGGGACCGGCCTGCTCATCTTCGCCTTCGTCGTCGTGGTGATGGGCGGCATGGGCTCCGTGACCGGAGCCGCCGTCGCCTCGGTGGGCGTCGGCCTCGTCCAGCAGTTCGCCAACTACTACACCGGCGCCGGGCTCGGCGACCTCTCGGTCGTCGTCCTGCTCGCCGTGCTGCTTCTCGTCCGACCCCGTGGACTCACCGGGAGGCTCGCGTGAGCGCCGAAACACCGATCACGAGCACCGGTGGCCCCGCGGCCGGCCGCAGCGCCGCCGCTCTGGCAGGGGGGACTGACACCAGCCCTGCCGTGACCACCATGTCAGCAGAGGGGACTGACACCAGCTCCACCGACACCGCCACTGTGGCAAGGGGGACTGACACCGGCCTTGCCGAGACCCATTGTGAACACAGGGCCGAGTCCGGCGCCATCCCTCGAACGGGTGATCCAGTCACTAATCGCTGGACTGGCGTGCACAGAGCGCTACGCTGGTGGCCGATCGCTCTGCTGATCACGCTCCTTGTCGCCCCATACAGTGCGCTTCCCGTCCCGGGACTGCTCGACGGCCCGCTCGGCAGCCCCGGAAGCCTCCAACTGCTCGCCCTGTGCCTCCTCTACGGCGGGCTCGCCACCGGTTACGACCTCCTGCTCGGTCGGACCGGACTGCTCTCCTTCGGCCACGCGCTCTACTTCGCGACCGGCCTCTACGCCACCGACCTCGGCATGCTGGAGCTGCGACTGCCGTTCGCCGCCGCCGCGGTGTTCGGCGTCTCCTGCTCCGTCCTGCTGGCCCTGCTGCTCGGCTCGGTCAGCCTGCGCGTCACCGGCATCGGCTTCTCCATGGTCACCCTCGCCTTCGCCCAGGCCGGCTCGATCCTCGTCCAGCGCAACCCCGGTGGCGCCACCGGTGGCGAGGAGGGCCGGTCCGCCCCGGCCGACCTGCTGCCCTCCGGCCTGCTCGGGATCGAGAACACCGCCAACCTCTACTGGATCGCCGTCGGCTACCTGGTGCTGACGGTCGCCGCGGTCCACTGGGCCGTCAAGTCCCCGATCGGCCGGGTCTGGGAGGGCATCAAGGAGAACGAGCGCCGGGTCGAGGTGCTCGGACTGCGGCCGTACGGCTACAAGTTGGTCGCCTTCGTGCTGGCCGGCGGACTCGCGGGGCTGGGCGGGGTGGTCTACCTGCTGCTGACCGGTGGCGCCACCCCGCAGGCCGCCACCTCGGACGCCACGCTCGCGCTCCTGGTCATGGTCGTCCTCGGCGGCTCCGGCACCCGCTGGGGGCCGCTGCTCGGCGGTGTCCTCTACACCTGGGCGAGCCACCGGCTCGGCGACCTCGCCAACTCGTCGGCCGTCGCCGACCTTCCGGCGGTGCTGCGCGTGCCGCTCTCCCAACCCCTGTTCCTGCTGGGCGCCCTGTTCGTCGCCGTGGTCTACCTGCTGCCCGGCGGCCTGGCTAGACTGCCTGCCCGCATCCGATCCGCCCGCACCGGCCGTTCCGCCCCGGCGCCGGCCGGCCCCGGAACCGCCCACCCCACCGGAGGTACCCCCGCGTGAGCCAGTCGCCGCTGAAGCCCGAGGAGTTGACCGTCCCCGTGCCCGGTGGGGACCTGGCCGTCCTGCGCTGGCCCGCCGAGGACCCGCAGGCCCCGACGGTCGTGGCGGTGCACGGCATCACCGCCAACGGCCTCGCCTGGTACGAGGTCGCCCGCCGGCTCGCCGGCCGGGTCACCCTGCTCGCGCCCGACCTGCGGGGCCGCGGCGCCAGCCGCTCGGTCACCGGACCGTACGGCCTGGCCCGGCACGCCGACGACGTGGCCGCGCTGATCGGCGCGCTCGGCTCGGGGCCCGTCACGGTGGTCGGCCACTCGATGGGGGCCTGGGTCACCGCCCTGGCCGCCGTCCGGCACCCCGACCTGGTCCGCCGCGTCCTGCTGGTCGACGGGGCGGTGACCTTCCCGCTGCCGCAGGGCGTCCGCGAGGAGGACGCCCTGGCCGCGGTGCTCGGCCCCGCGCTGGCCCGGCTGTCCACGACCTTCCCGGACCGGGAGGCCTACCGGGAGTTCTGGCGCGGGCACCCCGCCTTCGCCGGCGAGTGGACCGAGGGGATCGACGCCTACACCCAGCGCGACCTGGTCGGCGCGGAGCCCGAACTGCGCTCCTCCTGCGTGCTGGAGGCCGTGCAGGCCGACGGCGCCCAGGTCCTGCTGGACGAGGACGCGGCTACCGCCGTGCACCGGCTGCCCTGCCCGGCCGACCTGATCTGGGCCGAGCGCGGCCTGTTCGACGAGCCGCAGGGCCTCTACGACCACGAGCGGATCGGGCTGGCCGGGCTGGACCGGGAGCGGGTGCCGGCCTCGCCGGTGCCGGACACCAACCACTACTCGATCCTCTGGGGCGAGGCCGGGGCGGACCGCATCGTCCGCATCCTGCTCGCGGACGCCCTCACCGCCGGGTAGCCGGTCCGCCCCGGAACGCCGACCGGGAACCGATCAGGACGCAGACCGGAACGCCGGCGGCCGGCGGGGGCCCGCACCCCCGCCGGCTGACCCCGGGCCGCTACGCCGAGCTGGACGTCAGGTCCAAGCCGGGCACCGACGACGCCGCGCTGCTCACCGCCGT